>CAYLSK010000011.1:0-10415 GCA_964385975.1 uncultured Anaerolineaceae bacterium
CGACTTCCTGACCCAGGGGACGCTCTACCCGGACGTCATCGAATCGGCGACGTCGGAGACGAAGGCCGCTCAGAAGATCAAGACCCACCACAACGTTGGCGGGCTGCCGGCCGACCTCCGGTTCCAGCTGATCGAGCCGCTGCGCTACCTGTTCAAGGACGAGGTCCGCCGGGTTGGCCTCGAGATGGGTCTGCCCGAAGCGATGGTCCTGCGCCAACCCTTCCCGGGTCCGGGCCTGGCGATCCGGATCATCGGCGAGGTCACGGCCGAGCGGCTCGACACCCTGCGTGAGGCGGACTGGATCGTCATCGACGGGATCAAGGCGGCCAATCTCTATCGTTCACTCTGGCAGTCGTTTGCGATCCTGACGCCGGTTCGGTCCGTGGGCGTCATGGGTGATGGCCGCACCTACGCCAACGTCGTGGCCATCCGCGCCGTGACCTCCGAGGACGGCATGACCGCCGACTGGGCGAAGCTCCCGTACGACGTCCTGGGCAAGATCTCGTCGCGGATCGTCAACGAGGTTCCGGGCGTGAACCGGGTCGTCTACGACATCAGCTCGAAGCCGCCAGCCACCATCGAATGGGAGTGAGGGGGTCCTGATTCATCTCTGACCGATGGGCTATCGTGCGCCCGGTCTTGCGCAGTAGCATGCACACATGGCCGATGCATCGAGTACTGGGGATCATCTGGTGACCGCTGTCTGCCCATGGTGTTCCGCCGCGCTGACGCCGGACGCGACCATCTGTCCGTCCTGCGGCGCGAACCTTGTCTCTGACGGTGAGCCGAACGTGCCTGGGGTGACCGCGATCGACGCGGCATCCATCGTGCGTTCGAAGGGGGCGCCCCAGCCGCGCAATCGGCTGCTCTCCTGGATCAGCGGCGAATATCCGACCGACGTCCCGTCCAAGGCTGAGACGCAGGCGATCGCTCCGCCGGACCGCGACGTTCGGCGCGAGATCCTGCGCCTCGAGCTGGAGGCAGAGGTCGCCAACCTGCAGGCCGAGGCGGACGCGATCCGAGCCGAAGCGGCCGCCGAAGGCCGAACGATCGACCTTCCGGAGGTTGAGGCATCTGGCGAGGAGGACCCGCCGGCCGATGGCGAGCCGACGGCCGAAGGCGCGCCGATGGCCGAAGGCGAGGCCGCCCAGGACGCGCCGCCCGCCTGACATCGCCCGCAGGGCACGTTCTCAAGCCCGGCTATCCTGCCCGGGTGCCCGACCAGCTTCCGCCACCCGGCCCATCATTTCTGCGCGAGCAGACCGTCCGCATCGGCGACCGAATCTTTCGGGCCGGCATGGCCAGACCGTCCGAGGCTCCCGACGGCTGGTGGCTGGCGATCCTGTGGGTGGTCGACGACGAGGGCGTCGTCAGCTTTCGCGAGGTGGCCCCGGACGCCGGACCGCCTCCCGACCCGCCGCTGGCTCGATTAGGTCCGGCGATCAGCGGCGCCCTCTCCGGCCTGATCCTCGAGGACGCAGGCCGGCTGCAGATGCGTCTCGGCCTGCTGAAGCCGCCGGACGACCCCGCCCGACCGTGGCGAACGCCGCTGGCGATCCGGGCGGCCTTCCGGTTCGAACCCGCCCGCGCCGCCACGATGCGTCCGAACGAGCTGGCCGAGACTGTGCTGACCGGCTTCCGACGAGCCGTGGAGGGCCTCCACAAACTATGAGCGGGGCGGTCGCGTAGACTCGCTCGACATGCGTGACCTCTTCGACGACTTCCTGAACGAGCTGCGCAAGCGCGAAGCCGCGGCTCGTGGGCAGGCGACCGCCCCGGACGGTGAGCCCGCCAGCGTCGACGAGGCCGCCTCCACCGACAACGGGGCCGCCTCCGCGGAGGATCCCGCCGAGGACGAACCCGAGGATTCGGACGCTGACGAACCCAGCGTTCCGCCCCGCCCCATCTTCGAGCGCGGGCGTCGCGGGGACGGCCCGCCGCGCAGGCGAGGTCCAGGCGGTCCAAACGACGGTGGCGACCTCGGTGGGCGGGCGGCGCGTGCCGGCCGCCGTTTCGGGCTCGGTGCGGTCATCGTCGCCGTCCTCGCACTGGTCGTCCTGTTCGGGGTCGGCCTGGATCTCTGGACGGACGCGCTCTGGTACACGAGCGTCGGCTTCGATTCGGTCTTCTGGACCCGACTGACGGCGACGCTCGGCCTGTTCACCGGGGCCGGCATTCTGGCGGCGGTCGTGCTGTTCGCCAATCTATGGCTGGCCCGCCGGCTCTCGCCGCCACCAGGCGAAGGTGGCCGCGGGTCGCTGCGCGGCTTCTTCGAACGGCTCAACGAAGTGGCCGCCCAGGCGGGAGAGCCTCGACGCAGCCGCCCAGGCTCGCCATTCGGGGACGGGCGGGGCGCGTCCGGCGGCCCGCCAACGGTCGTCTTCGAGGCCGGCGATCTGCCTGACCTGGCGCCGCTGGCCGGGGTCGCCCTCGCCGCGATCGCTATCTTCGCGGCCATCGTCATCGGTGCGTCGGTCGGCGGAGCGTGGCAGACCGTTCTCCTCTGGGAGCATCGTGTGCCGTTCTCGCCGGACACGGCGTCGGCGGTCACCGACCCGATCTTTGGCCGCGACATCGGGTTCTTCCTGTTCGAGCTTCCGTTCCTGCGCCTCGTCCAGGGCCTGTTCAATGGGCTGGTCGTCGCGGCGCTGCTCATCTCGCTGGCCCAATACCTGGTCGCGGCATCTCGCGGCGGACTGGTCTTCTCGACGCCAGTCCGCGTTCACCTGGCCATCCTTGCCGGACTGTTTCTGCTGTCAGTGGCGTTCGGCTACCAGCTCGACAAGTTCGAGCTGGTCTACAGCACCCGCGGCGTAGCGACCGGGGTCAGCTTCACCGACCAGAACGCGCAGTTCTTTGCCTATGACCTGCTGACCGTCATCTCCGGGATCGCCGCGGCGCTGCTCGTGGGCGGCGCCTTCACCCGGATGCTCTGGCCGCTCGGGTTCACCATCGCGATCTGGTTCCTCGCCTCGCTGATCATCGGCCGGCTCTACCCGGAGGCGATCCAGCGCTTCACGGTCGAGCCGAACAAGTACGCTCAGGAAGAGCGCTACATCGGCAACAACATCGCGATGACAAGGCTGGCCTACGACCTGAATGACTGGCCGGACAGACCGTTCAAGGGAGACCAGGTCCTGACCGCGCAGGACATCGCGGACCAGGCGGATACGTTCGCGAGCGCGCGCCTGTGGGACTACCGTCCGCTGCGGACGACGCTCGATCAGCTCCAGACGGTCCGCAAGTACTACGACTTCACCGACGTCGACACGGACCGCTACACGATCAACGGCACCGAGCGCCAGGTCATGCTGTCGGCCCGCGAGCTCGCCCTCGAGCAGAACCCGAGCGCGGTCGGCTGGGTCAATGAGCGGATCATCTATACCCATGGGGTTGGTGCTGCGATGGTCCCGGTCAACCAGATCGGCAGCGAGGGTCAGCCTGATCTGATCATCGGCAACCTCCCCCCGGTCTCGACGGGCGGGGCGCCGACGATTACCCAATCACGGATCTACTTCGGCGAACGGGACAGCTCGTACGTCATTGTCGGCGCGCGCCAGGCAGAGTTCGACTATCCAACCGGCGAGAGCGACACCGGTGGCTCGGTCGGGACCCAGACGAACTGGGCGGGCACGACCGGCATCCACCTCGACAACACCCTCATGCGGCTGCTCTTCGCCCTACGCTTCCGGGACCTCGACCTGCTTATCAGCGACCAGGTGACCCGCGACAGCCAGCTGCTCTTCCATCGTTCGCTGAATGATCGGCTGAGCCGAATCGCGCCGTTCCTGCGCTTCGACAAGGATCCCTACGTGGTGATCGACAACGCCGGTCGGATGGTCTACATCCAGGACGCGTTCACGACATCCGATCGTTTCCCGAATGCCCAGGCGTTCGACCCCACGACGTTCGGGGCGACGGGGCTCGGGAGCGACCCGTTCAACTACATCCGCAACAGCGTCAAGATCTCGATCGACGCCTACGACGGCACGATGCACTTCTACATGAACGACCCGAACGATCCGATCGTACGGGCGTACGCCGGCGTTTTCCCGGGTCTGTTCGAGCCGCTCTCTGCGATGCCCGCCGATCTGCGCGCGCACCTGCGGGTGCCGGAGGAGCTGTTCAACGTCCAGACCCGGGTGTTCGGGCGCTACCACGTGACCGACACGCAGCAATTCTTCCGGACCGACGACCTGTGGACGGTTCCCGGGCAGACGAGCGAGCAGACCCTGCCGTCGGAGGCGTACTACGTGGTCATGCGCCTGCCGGGCGAGACGGGCGTCGAGTTCCTGCTTCTCCAGCCGATGGTGCCCACGGGCCGGCCGAACATGATCGCCTGGATCGCGGCGCGGATGGACGACCCCAACTACGGCTCGACCCTGGTCTATCGATTCCCGGCCGACACGACCATCTTCGGTCCGGCCCAGATCGAGGCGAGGATCGACCAGGACCCGACGATCAGTGCTCAGATCTCGCTCTGGAACCAGTCGGGGAGCACGGTCGTCCGGGGCAGCCTGATCGTCGTTCCGCTCGACGATTCGCTGATCTACCTGCAGCCGGTCTACCTGCAGTCGACAGGATCCGCGTTCCCGGAGTTCAAGCGGATCGTGGTGGCCTCGCCGCGCCAGGTCGTCTGGGGCGACACCTTGGGTGACGCCCTGCGCCTGCTGCTGGCCGCCGAAGGTGGCGCCTCGCCGGGTCCGTCGCCGACGCCCGAACCGAGCCCTGGCCCGTCGGCCTCGCCGGGTCCCGGCGGGAGTCCTTCGCCCATCCCGGGCGTGGAGCTGCCGTCGGACGTCGCCGGACTGATCGGCTACGCCAACGCGCATTTCGAGCTGGCTCAGGCGGCCCTGCGCGACGGCGACTTCGCTCGATACGGCGCTGAGATCCGGCTCGTCGAGGCTGCGCTCCAGCGCCTCCAGGTCCTGGCACCCGGCCTCGGGACGCCGGCTGCAGGGGCATCGGCCAGCCCCGCCCCATGAGTCGGGGAGCGGCGCTGACCGGCGCGCTGCTCGTGACCCTGGCCTCACCGGCGACCTGGCCCCTGGCCCTGGCCGTCTTCCTGGTCCGAGGGGGGGTCCTCGTGGTCGCCCTCCCGATCGTCGTCCTTCCGACCCCGGTCGGCCTGGGCAACATCCTGGCGCCCACCCTGACATCGGTCGTCTTCGGCGGCGTCTCGGCTGGCTTCGCGATCCTGGTCGCAACGATCGTGCTGGCAGGGCTCGCCTGGGTTGTCGCCGGCGGGCTGCTCGCAGCGACCCTCGAGGCGGAGGCCGCCCGGATCGTGGCCGCGGACGAGCCGGTCGCGCCGCCCGCCCCACATGTGGCTGGCCGGCGGCGCGCGGAGGCGGGCCGAATCCTCGTGGCTCGCCTGATGGCCCACGTGCCGCTCGGAGTGGCCCTGGCCTGGGGCTCGGCACGGTTGGTCGCGGTCACCTATCGAGAGCTGACGAACCCGTTCGACGTCGCCTCGCCGCTCGTCTGGCGCGTCTTGCGTGCCTCGCCAGAGGTGGTGGTCGCGATCGTGCTGACCTGGATGCTCGGCCAGACCGTGGGCGCGATCGCGGCCCGGCGGATTGCGCTCGGTGGGGGCGGAGCCTTCCGCGCGCTGGCCGAGGCGCTGTCGACCATGATTCGGCGACCGTTGACGGTCCTCGCTGACTTCTGGTTGCCGACACTCGTGCTCGCCCTGGCGCTCGCCCCGTCCGCCCTCGCGGCGGCATCGGCTGCGGACGTGGTACGGGCGGCGATGAGCTCGCCGGTCGACCCGGCCGGGCTCCTTCTCGCGGTCGTGCTCTTCGTCTCCCTCTGGCTCGTGGGGCTGGCCCTGACCGGGGTGATCTGCGCCTGGCGGGCGGCCGTCTGGACCGTGGGCTTCGGCGAGCGTTCGCGATAGCCCCTGCTACACTGCGGCCGTCGCAAGCGGCGACCGAGGCGACGGCCCAGGGCCGATCGAGCCGAAGCGCACGGAGGCTTCACCCAGGCGCATGGAACAGATCCTCGCGCAGATCGGCGAGACGATCGGTGGCATCTTCTCCAGCCCGTTCCTCCAGCTCGGCGTGCGCGCGATCGGGATCTACCTCGTCATCCTCTGGCTCGCGTCCGCCTACTGGGCGTTCCGCGACATGCAGCAACGCTCTGACAACGCGATCCTGCCGTACCTCGCCGCCGCCGGAATCATCCTGTTCACCCCGCTCTTCTTCGTCCTCGCCGTCTGGGTCTACAAGATCGTCCGACCGCACGAGAAGATCGGCGAGGTCTGGGAACGAAACCTGGCCGAGGAGGCGCTGCTGGCCGAAGTCGAGGCGATCCATCACTGCCCGAGCTGTGAGCGCCGGATCGACGACGAATGGATCATCTGCCCGACCTGCCGGACGAGGCTCAATCGCGTCTGCCCGAACTGCAGCAGGTTGGTCGGACTGGACTGGTCGCTGTGTGCCTGGTGCGGCAAGGACTTCGAACGCCGTCCGATCGCGGCGGCCAACCTGGAGTCTCTGCCCGGCGTCCGTGACGTGACCGGTCGGATCGCCGCTGCAGCCAGCGATGCCACGCCACAGGCAGCGCCTAGCGCGACCCCGCCGACCCGGGCGGCCATTCGCCCCTCGGCGCCATCGCGGACCACGGGGTCGTCCCGATCGGGCGGCTCGGTTCGCACGGCCGGTGGCGTCCCATCCGCCCAGGATCCGCTGCCGGAACGTTGACCACGCCCGCCTCGGGTTCCGAGTCGGACGCTCCGACTGACCCGCCCGCGGCGGATGCAGCCGGCGCCCGGCCGGGCGCTTCCTTCTTCACGATCGAGGGTCGGCGGGCGCCCGCGCTGTTCGTCATCGGCTGGCTGTCCACGCTGCTGGGTCTGGGCATCATCGCCGTTGCGATCCTCTCCCACGGTGGCATCGCCTCCGTCGCGTTGCTCAGCGTGGGACTGGCACTGCTCTCGGTCGGGCTGATCGCCACCTCGGGGTCGCAGGGCATCGAACGCCGAGCCCGCGGCACGGCGAGCTACTCCGGCCCGTCGCCGTTCCTGGTCTTCGCGGCCTCAGTCCCGGTGTCGATTCTCATTCTGGTCGTCATCGCACTCCCGCTCGATGCGGTTGGGGTGCCGCTCGACGGGCCGCTCGGGAGCCTGCTGTCGGTCGTCGTCCAGGCCGTTGTCTATGTCAGTCTCATCCGCCTGCTGGTCGTGGATACGCGAGCCCTCGATTGGCGGGCGATGGGCGTCCGCGCCCTGGACCTGCGCGCGCTCGGCGAGATCGGTGGCGGGGCGCTGTGGGCAGTTCCGCTCATCGTCGTGACGGCCTCAGTCTCGTACTTGCTGCTGGCGATCTTCCCGGTGACCCCTGAGAGCCCGCTGCCGCCCACCCACGAGGCGGTCGGGTTCGCGCTGTCGCTGATCGCCGGGGCGCTCGTCGCCCCGCTCGGCGAGGAGATCCTCTTCCGGGCGTTCGCGACGACGGCCTGGGTGCGCGGAATGGGGATCCGTGGCGGAGTGGTTCGGGCGGCGCTCGTCTTCGCGATCGCCCACATCCTGACGATCTCGGGCTCGTCGGCCGGCGACGCGATCGGGCTGGCGGTCGTCGGTTTCGGAACGCGTATCCCGATCGCCCTGGCGCTGGGCGTCCTGTTCGTCCGGCGCGGCACGATCTGGTCGTCGTTCGGGTTGCACGCCGCGTTCAACGGGATCCTGCTGGTCGTGGCCGAGGTCGCCAGCCGGACCATCTGAGCGGCTGACGAAGGTGGGTGAGCCGTGGTGCACGGGCGAGTGAGCCTCCGATGAGGGCTCCTCCGTAGGCTCTGCGCTGTCCTCGTGGTCCGGATGGCGGGGGGAATCGGCGGGCTCCCGTCGTCCGGGCCCGGGGACGCCTGACCTCGCAGCAGCTCAACTTGGAGGCGCGGCATGGCCCGAACCCGGGAGACTGCCTTTGAGCCTCTCGCCGTCGCGGGTCGGGCGATCCGTGAGCTGCCAATCGCCGAGCGCCCACGCGAGCGGCTCGCGCTGCGCGGGGTCGGTGGCCTGACCTCCGCGGAGCTCATCGGTCTGGTCTGGGGCTCGGGGACGCGCGGACGGTCCGCGGTTGATCTCGCCGGCGACGCATTGGCCAGGCACGATGGGCTGGCCGGGCTCGCCCGTGCGTCTGAGCAGGAGCTGGCGACTGCTGCCGGCATCGGTGTCGCGAAGGCGGCCCAGCTCGTGGCCGCATTCGAGCTCGGTCGGCGTCTCCTGGCCGATTGGCCGGCGGCGCGCTGGACGATCCGCGGCCCGGCCGACGTCGCCGAGCGGCTGATCCTGCAGATGGGCCGGCTCGAACGCGAGGAGCTGCGCGTGGTGATGCTCGACACCAAGAACCACGTACTGCGGGTCGCGACCGTCTACCAGGGCAACGTCAGCTCCTCGCTGGTCCGGGTCGGTGAGCTGTTCCGCGACGCCGTGCGCCTCAATTCGGCCGCCGTGATCCTGGTGCATAACCATCCATCGGGCGATCCAACACCGTCACCGGACGACCTCCATCTGACGGCCGAAGCGCTGGCGGCCGGCCGACTGCTTGATATCGCCCTGTTGGATCACCTCGTGATCGGTCACGACGCGTACGTTTCGCTGCGCGATCGAGGCGTCTCGTTCGATCGGCCCGGTGCCGTGCCCCGCGTGGCGGACTGATCACCGCCCGCTCGCGTCGACCTCTGGCGGTCTCGCGCTGTCGACCATCCAGGGTCGCCATCCTCGCATCCAGTGTCCTGCAGACTGCGAGAGATCGAATCCCGCCTCCCAGGGCCTGATGCAGCCTCACGTTGAGCGTGGATGCGCCGTCACCACTCGCCCAGAAGGCCCAGACCTGTCGTTACCAGTCCGCAGGCGCGGATTTGCGAAACGCGCGGCCCGTGCGGCCATTGTCGGCAATCTATTCAGGAACCACATCTAGGGCTTGGCGCTTGGCGCGACGCTTGACGATGGCCGGGTGGTCGGCGTGAAGCATGGCTGCTCGCCCTGCGGGAGCGTCCCGTTCGGCTCGCCACAATCGACCGGCTGCTGCTCGATCGGAGGCAGCCCGCCCTGGTAGTCCAGGATCACGAGGACGTATTCGAGCTTGTCGAGGTTAGCGGCCGGCTGCAGGTAGGCGGTCTGGACGACGTCGTTCGCGTCGCGCCGGACATCGATCACCTGGCCGAGCAGGAGTCCCTTGGGATAGGGCGATCGGATTCCACCGCCGAGCTCGATCCCCGCCGTCACCACCTCATCGCCGACCGTGACCGTCTCGCTCGAGTCGATCTGGTTCATGACCAAGACGCCGTCATCCAGGCCCCCCACCACTTCGCCGGTCGCGGCGTTGGTGGTCAGCTGGCCGATCACGGTGGACCCCGAGTCCGTAACCAGGACGACCTTGGCACTGTCCGGCCCGACCTCCACGACCCGGCCGGCCAGGGCCCCTCCCGCCGCGACCGCCACGTCGCCGATCTCGATCCCGTCGTTCGTGCCGCGGTCGAGGACCACCAGCCGGCGAAACTCGGACGACTCGCGGGCGATGACGGACGCGGCAGTCGTCTTGAAGTCGAACCCCGCCTTCATCTGCAGGAGCCCGGTCAGCGACTCGTTCTCGCGGCGAATCTCGTCGAGCCGGGCGTTCTCCGTGGTCAGTCGCTGGTTCTCTGCCTGGAGCGCCTCGTTCTCCACCCGGAGCCTGTCGATCTCGGCGACGGCCGAGACCATCGAGGCGATCCCCTGGGCCGCGTCGTGGACCGTGCCCTGGATCGGCCGGAACGCGAAGCTGACGCCGTTCTGGATCTCGCGAATGGTGGGGTTGGACGAGAAGGCCATGAGCAAGCTGCTGATGACCAGCAGGATGGCGAAGGCGATCCCGCGGCGGCGGGTGGTGCGGTTGGCGAGCAGCGAGGTCATCGAGTTCGCTCGTCGGTCGCCGGCACTCAGCGCGGTGGGCGGGAGTAGCTCTCGGAGACGAGGACGCGGTCCATCGCGTTCAGCTCCTCGAGGACGACACCCGTGCCCCGAACGACGCAGGTGAGTGGATCGTCGGCGACGTGGACAGGCATCTGGGTGGCCTCGGCGACGCGCCGGTCGAGGCCGGCGAGGAGGGCGCCACCACCGGCCAGGACGATCCCCTGGTCCATGATGTCGGCGACGAGCTCCGGCGGGGTCTCCTCGATGGTGTCCTTGATCGTATCGACGATCTGCTGGACGGACGGCTCGATCGCCTCGCGGATCTGGTCCGCGCCAACCTCGACGCTGCGAGGCAGGCCGGTCAGCAGGTCGCGGCCGCGGAGGGCCACCCGCTGGACATCCCAGTCGCCCGGATAGGCCGATCCGATCGCGATCTTGATGTCCTCGGCCGTCCGCTCTCCGAGGAACAGGTTGTACTCGCGACGGGCGAACGAGACGATGTCCTGGTCCATCTCGTCGCCAC
>CAYLSK010000011.1:10425-26989 GCA_964385975.1 uncultured Anaerolineaceae bacterium
GACGATCAGGCTGCCGGACGGTTCGCTGACCGGCAGCCCGGCCCCGATCGCGGCGGCCATCGGCTCCTCGATCAGGCGTGCCCATCGAGCGCCGGCGTTGAGCGCGGCGTCGCGGACGGCGCGCTTCTCGACCTCGGTCACGCCCGACGGGACGCCCAGCAGCATCCGCGGTCGGGCGATCGTGCCGACACGATCGTGGACCTTGTCCACGAAGTACTTGATCATCTGCTCGGTCACGTCGAAATCGCTGATCACGCCGTCACGTAGTGGCCGGATCGCGATGATGTTGGCCGGCGTCCGGCCGACCATCCGCTTGGCCTCCGCACCCACCGCCAGGACCCGCCGCGTCTTGGCGTCGATCGCCACGACTGACGGTTCGCTGATGACGATCCCACGATCGCGGACGTGGACCAGCGTATTCGCGGTCCCGAGGTCGATCCCGATGTCACGGGAGAAGAGGCCGAGGAGACGGTCGAGCATGATGCCGGGCGGATCCTTCGTGGTGGCGGTTCATCGCGACGAGGGTCGCCGGGGTCGGGGCGAGTCGAGCGAGGATATCCGGGTCAGGCTGGGAAAGCCCGGGCAGTATACCCGCTCATCTCGCGGTGGCCGGCGCCGATCGGGATCGAGATGAGCGATACCCCGTTCCCGTAGGCGACCCGCAGCGGCTGCTACCCTTCGCGGCGATGAAGGGCATCGTCCTCGCCGGCGGGACCGCAACGCGGCTCTATCCGCTGACGATCGTCACCAACAAGCATCTGCTGCCGATCTACGACCGGCCGATGATCTACTACCCGATCGAGACGCTCGCCGGGATGGGGATCCGCGAGGTGATGGTTGTGGTCGGCGGCAAGAGCGTGGGCGACGTGGTGGAGCTGCTGGCGGACGGATCGTCGTTCGGTCTGGATCTGACTTATCGATATCAGTCCGGGGCGCTGGGGATCGCCCACGCCATCGGCTTGGCGCGCAACTTCGTCGGGGACGACGCGTTCTGCTGTGTCCTCGGTGACAACATCCTGCGCGGCTCGGCCCTCGCCGGCGTCGCCAGCGAGTTCGAGACCGGGCCGTATGACGCCGGCACGCTGCTCTACCGGGTCCCGGATCCGGAGCGCTTCGGGGTGGCCGAGTTGGACGCGGACGACCGGGTTGTCGGCTTCGAGGAGAAGCCCGATCAACCGAAGAGCGACCTTATCCCGATCGGGGTCTATTTCCTGCGCCCCGACGCCTTCGGGGTGATCGAGGGGCTTGCTCCATCCGGCCGCGGTGAGCTCGAGATCACCGATGTGCTGAACCACTACATCCCGGGCGGACGACTCTTCACCCGCGTCTACGACGGACAGTGGACCGACGCGGGCACCGTTCCATCACTGCTCCGGGCGGCCGCCATGGCCGCCGACGACGACGCCGCCGGGCGATTGGCACCGCCGGTCACCCGGCCGGTAGGCTGAGCGTGGGCGACGAGCGGAGGCTCGACCATCTCCTGGTTACGGGCGGGGCCGGGTTCATCGGATCGTGCTACGTCCGCGACGTCCTGGGGCGCCGCGACAGGACTCGGATCACCGTCCTCGACAAGCTGACCTACGCCGGAAACGAGGCGAACCTCGCGCCGGTCCGTGACGACCCCGAGCTTGCCGCGCGGCTGACCTTCGTGCGCGGCGACATCGCCGACCCGGCGGTCGTTAGTCCGCTCGTGGAGTCGGTGGATGCGGTCGTCAACTTCGCCGCAGAGTCCCACGTCGATCGCTCGATCCTGGATCCGGAGGCGTTTCTGGCGACCGGTGTGATCGGTGTGCACGTGCTCCTCGAGGCGTGCCGCAGCGCACCGCGCCGGCCGCGCTTCCTGCAGGTCTCGACCGACGAGGTCTACGGCTCCGTGCCGGTCGGCCACGTTCGTGAGGATGCGCCGCTTGCTCCCCGCTCACCGTACGCGGCGGCGAAGGCGGCCGGCGAGCTGCTCGTCGGGAGCTACGTGATCACCCACGGTCTTGACGCGGTCGTGACCCGTGGAGCGAACACGTACGGCCCGTATCACCACCCCGAGAAGCTGATCCCGCTGTTCATCACGAACGCGCTCGACGATCTGCCGTTGCCGCTCTACGGGGATGGCCTCCAGCGGCGTGACTGGCTGTATGTCGCGGATCACGCCGCAGCCGTCGATCATGTCCTGCGTCACGGGGTCAGTGGTGAGACCTACAACATCGCTGGTGGCGCGGAGCGGACGAACCGCGATGTCGTCGCCGCGTTGCTCGCGCGCCTGGAGAAGCCCTGGTCGCTCGTCCGCGAAGTCGAGGATCGGCCCGGGCACGACCGGCGCTACGCGATGGACGGTTCGAAGTTGACGGCGCTCGGTTGGCGCCCGGCGACCGCCTTCGAGGAGGGGCTCGCCGCGACGATCGACTGGTATCGAGCCAACGAGGCATGGTGGCGCACCGCCCGATCGGGCGACTGGGACGGTTGGTACGAACGCCAGTACGGGCGCCGCCTGGCGAACGGCCACGCCGCCGCCGCCACGAAGACCGGTCTGGACCCCCGGCCGGCCGGTCCGGGAACCTGATGCGGGTCGCGGTGACCGGAGCGGCCGGTCGACTGGGGCGGGCGCTCGTTGCGGCACTCGCCGATGCCCCATTCACCGGGCCCGCGGGGCCGCTCGCCTGGGATCGCGCCGCCTTCGACCTCGATGCCCCGGGCGGCGTGGGAGCGCTGCTTGATCGCGACCGGCCGGAGGTCGTCGTCCATGCCGCGGCCTGGAGCGATGTCGACGGCTGTGCCCTGGACCCGGACCTCGCGATGCGCCGCAACGGCGAGGCGACCGGCGTGCTCGCCCAGGCGTGTGCCGGGCGCGGCATCGATCTGCTCGCGATCTCGAGCAACGAGGTCTTCGACGGCCGACGCCTCGACGGCTACGGCTACGAACCATCCGACTCGCCCGCACCCGGCAATCCATACGGGGCGTCCAAGCTGGAGGGTGAGCGACGAGCTCAGGCAGCCTACGACGCCGGGACCCGGGCGAGCATGGGGATCGTGCGGACCGCCTGGCTGTTCGGGACACCCGGGCGCGACTTCCCCAGCCGGATCCTCGAGGCTGCCGAACGAGCCGCGACGGCCGGGGCGACGCTCCGGGTGGTGGGCGATGAGTGGGGAACGCCGACCTACACGGCGGACCTCTCGGAGGCGATCGTCGAGCTGCTCGCCGCCGACGCCATGGCCGGGATTCACCACGTCGTCAACGGACACCTCGCGAGTCGCGCCGATTGGGCCCGCTACGTGGTTGCCCGAGCGGGTCTCGACATCGATGTCGTCAACGTGCCGATGGCCAGCTGGGAGCGCCCCTCCACGCCCCCTCGCTGGGGCGTCCTTGCGCCCACGCCGTTGCCGTCCGGCGAGCCGCTTCGGCTCTGGCCGGACGCCATGGCCGACTACGCGCCCGCGCTGCTCCGTGCGAGCCGGACGGGGCAGGCCGGCCGGGCCCGCGCATGACCTTCCAGCCCGCGGCGTCAGCGCTCCCGGGTGTCCGATACGGGACACGGACCCGTCACGCTGACGGACGCGGCACGTTCATGGAGCTGTGGCGCGCGAGCGGCTTCGGCGCGGCCGACGGGTCGTTCGTTCAGGCGAACCTGTCCACCTCGGCACCGGGTGTGCTGCGAGGCCTCCACCTTCATCGCCACCAGCTCGACTTCTGGGTCGTCGTCGCAGGACGGGCATTCGTCGCACTCGTGGATGCCCGGCCGCAGGTCGACGGATCGCCCGGGGCGGCCGCCGTCGAGACGCGCGAGCTGGGGCCCAACGACTGGGTCATCATCCCAGCCGGCGTGGCCCATGGCTTCCTCGCGCTCGAGGCGCTCCAGCTCTTCTACCTCGTGACAAACGAATACGACGGCTCCGATGAGCTCGGGTTCAGCTGGGACGATCCGGCGGTCGGCGTCCCCTGGCCGGTCGTCGCGGAGACGCCCGATGGCCGCCCGATCGTGTCGGCGCGCGACGCCTCCAACCCTCCGTTGGCCCACCTGGTGGCGCGCCTCCGCGAGTAGCTCCTCGTGCGTGGAACCATCGCGATTCGAGCGGCGGGAAGGTCGCCGTCCTCCCCGGATTGCACCGATCCACACGGAATCACACCAGCGCCCACCCGAACGGACTAGCTGCGTCGGGACCATCCCGCGATTGAGCGGGAGCGTCGCCGCGGCGAGGCTGACGACGCACATCTGCCCTGCCCTTCGCGGAGCCCACCCTTGCGCAAGTCCGCCTTCGCCCTGGCGCTGACGCTGATCGCCACATTCTCTGCGGCGATCCCGTCTGTCGCCGCCGCCAGCGTCGGAGCCAAGGTCGTCATCATCGTGGGTGCCACCCATGGCGCCACCGCCGCGTACCGCACGTACGCCGACCAGGCATACGCCGAGGCGATCAAATACACCTCCAACGTCGTGAAGGTCTACAGCCCGAACGCGACCTGGGGGACGGTGAAGGCCGCCGTCGCCGGCGCGTCCGTGGTGATCTACATGGGACACGGAAACGGCTGGCCGAGCCCGTACGCGTACGACCCAAAGTTCACGACGAAGGACGGTTTCGGGCTGAACGCGACCGAGGGCGCCGGTGATTACAACAACGTCTACTACGGCGAGCCGTACGTCTCCACCCTCGACCTTGCCCCGGGCGCCGTCGTGATCCTCAACCACCTCTGCTACGCCGCCGGCAACTCCGAGCCCGGTGCCCCCGAGCCAAGCGTGAGCGTCGCTCGGCAGCGCGTGGACAACTACGCGGCCGGCTTCCTGAAGGCCGGCGCGGCAGCCGTCATCGCCGACGGCCACAGCGGACCGACCGGCTACCTGCGAGACCTGTTCACGACCAGCCAGTCGATCGAATCGCTGTGGGCCAACCAGTCAAACGCGAACGGAAACATCGTGTCGTTCCCGTCCACGCGGACCCCGGGCGCCATCGCCTTCCAGGATCCGCAGACACCAGCCTCCGGGTTCTATCGCTCGCTGGTGGTGCGATCGGCGAGCTCGACGAACGACGGAATCGGGTCCGGTGGCGTCGGCGACACCAGCGGCGATCCGGCCAGTCTCTCGATCCCCGGCAATGCCTCCGTCTCGACCGACGCTGCCAACCTGTTCGGCGATCCAGGGTTCGGTTCCGCCCCGGTCCGCGCCCTTGCGGCGGGGACGCGACTGCGGGTCGTTGGCCAACCGGGAGCGATCTCGGCCGAAATGACGCAACTCGTGCAGGTGCAGGGTCTCGACGACCCGACCATCAGTGGCTACCTGGCCGTCAGCGACCTCGTGCCAAGGGACAGCACCCCGCCTGTTCTGCGCGGGCTGGACCTCGGGGGTGGGTCGTTCTCGCCCAACGGCGACGGCGTGGCGGATCAGGCGGTTCTGAGCGGCCAGTTCAGCGAATCGGTCGATTGGGCGCTGACCATCTCCGACGCCTCGGGCGGCGTCCTGCTCCAGCAGGCCGGCACGGGCCCCAGCCTGCAGGTCGTCTGGAATCCGCTGGCGGGCGGCCAATACGTGCCCGACGGGACCTACGCCGTCTCCGTGTCGGCGGTCGATGCCTGGCAGAACCGCCGGCCCGATACGCGCGGGACGATCTCGGTGGACACCAACGCCTCGCAGCTCGTGGCGCTGTCACCGGCTCCCACCACCATCTCGTCGTTCTCGCCCAATGGCGATGGCTACCGCGACACCATGGCGCTCAAGGCCACCACCTCCGAGCCCGGCTCGCTCGCCGTGGGCGTTCGAGACGGGGTCGGGACGATCCTCAAGACCTGGACGGTCACCTCGAGCGGCGGCGTGCCGACGAGCGTCACCTGGGACGGCCGGGATGCGGCCGGCAATATCTCCCCCGATGGACGCTACGTCATCACCGTCGCCCCCGTGGATGCGGGCGGCAACGTCGGGATCGGCCAGGAGCGGACCGTCAGCCTGGTGACCGCGCTGAGCGGGGTCGCGACCTCCGCGTCGGTCTTCTATCCGCAGGATCTCGATCAGCTCGCGCCGACCACGACTCTCTCGTTCAACCTGGCCCGCCCGATGACCGTGACCTGGACACTGCGCGATGCTGCGGCCAAGGTCATCGACACGCACTTCGCGGGAGCGGCCTTGCCGGCCGGGACGCAGACCTGGGTCTTCGACGGTCGCCGGTCTGACGGCACGATGCTGCCGCCCGGCCGCTATCTCTCGTACGTCGTGGCCAGCGACGGCACCTTCGTCGCCGCACAGTCCATCTCGTTCGAGGCCGACGCGTTCCTGATCCAGCCCAGCGACCCGACGCCGGGAAGGGGGCAGACCATCACGGTCACCGTGACGTCGGCCGAGCCGCTCTCGGCGAGCCCCCGCCTCTCTGTCTACCAGCCGGGCGTGACGGCATGGAGTGCGGCATTGACCAGGGTCTCGGGTTCCACCTACCGGGCCACGATCAAGCTCCGGACCGGCGGCGGAAGCGGAACGGTGTCGTTCAAGGTGACCGGGGTGGACGTCTCTGGTGCGGCGCAGCGAACGACCCGCGCTTACCCGCTCCACTGACCACACCAGACCACACCAGACCCACCCGTACCATGCCTCACCGGGACCATCGGCCGGTAGACCCAGGCGTGGCCGCTATCTAGAGTCCAATGTCCTGGCCACGCCGATGAGGAACGCCGTGCCGTTGATCCCACACCGCCCGACCGACCGCTCTCGTCGTTATGTGGGATCGCGCGCCGTCGGCTCCCTCGCTGGTCTCTTCCTCATCCTCGCGACCGTGCCGATGGCCGGCGTCGGGGCGGCAACGCCATCCGGAACGGACCCAGCGTCCAACGCGGTGACCACGATCCGTCATTCGATCCAATACGAGGAAGCCGTCGCCCACGCCAATGACGAGATCCCGTTTGCGGCCGGCGCCCGCGTCAGTGTGCCGTTCGAGCCCCGTGCCGCGGATCGCTGGCCGGTCGATGGCGACGAGCCGCTCCCGCTTCCCGCCGGTCGGCTGACCGGCAAATCGATCCGCGATACGCAGCCGACCCTCGACCCCCCCGCAGGGCGCGACCAGATCAACGCACCGGCACGCCAGTGGGGCCCGATCGACGCCCCAACCATCGATCCCTCGGCCGCGATCGCCACGCATCTGGCCGCGGTCGTCGATCCCGGCGGCCTGCGTCGCGAAGTGTTCGGGTTCCTGCCCTACTGGGAGCTCGCCGACCAGTCCACCACCCTCGACTGGGAGAAGCTCTCGACCATCGCCTATTTCGGGGTGGGTGCCGCCGCCAACGGCGACCTCCAGCGCCAGGAGACGGACGGCTCCACGTCCGTCGGCTGGAGCGGCTGGACCAGCTCCGACCTCACGACCGTCATCGACGCCGCGCACGCCAATGGCGCCCGCGTCGTCCTCACCGTGCAGAGCTTCGCCTGGACATCGAGCCAGCTGAGCCGCCAGAAAGCATTGCTGGGGAGCGAGACCGCGCGCGCCAATCTCGCCCGCCAGATCGCGGCCGCCGTGCGCGATCGAGGCGCCGACGGCGTCAACCTCGATTTCGAGCCGATCGCGGCGACCTTCGCCGACGAGTTCACGTCGCTGGTCCAATCGATCCGGACCGAGCTGGACGCGGTCGCGCCCGGCTACCAGCTGACGTTCGAGACGATGGGCTGGATCGGGAACTACCCGATCGAAGCGGCGACCGCTCCGGGCGGCGCCGACGCCGTCGTGATCATGGGCTACGACTACAAGACCGGCTCGTCCGGAACGGCCGGTTCGGTCTCACCAATCGGCGGGCTAACCTACGACCTCGGCGACACGCTGGCTGCCTATGTCAGCCGCGTTCCGGCGTCCAGGGTGATCCTGGGCGTGCCGTACTACGGTCGGGCCTGGTCGACCTCCTCGTCCGCTCTCAACGCGACCACCGTCTCCGCCGCCCAGTACGGTGCCTCTGTGGCGGTGCTGTATGAGACGGCCCTCCAGTTCGCCACCGACCACGGGCGCCAATACGACCCGGTCGAGGGCGTGGCCTGGACCTCCTACGAGCGCGAGAACTGCACGTCGACCTATGGCTGCGTCACCGCCACCCGCGAGCTCTACTACGACGATGCCGAATCGCTGGCGGGGAAATACGACCTGATCAACAGCTACGACATCCGGGGTGTCGGGATCTGGGCACTCGGTTACGACGGGTCGCGACCCGAGCTCTACCAGGTCCTCAAGGACAAGTTCATCACCGACACCATTCCGCCGGCCATCACCGGCTCGACGGTCAGCCCGGCGGACTTCTCGCCCAACGGCGATGGACGTCAGGACAGCTCCACGTTCAGCGTCACGGTGACCGGGCTGGTCCGTTACGGCTGGCTGGTTGAGCCCTACTTCGACGGCATGGCGGGGGCGCCGATCACCGAGGGTTCGCTGGATGGGACCGCGGTCGCCTACACCTGGGACGGGCGGAGCCTGGACGGCTCGGTGGCGCCCGATGGCACCTACCGGGTCACGGTCTGGACGGCCGACGCATCGGACAACCGGGCGTCGGTCCAGGAGCTCGTCTCCATCGATAATCAGGCGCCTGCGTTGACTTCGACGGCCGCCCCACTCTCGATCTCACCCAACGGCGACCGCCGATCGGATACCACGACCCTTGGCATGACGACCAGCGAACCCGTCACCGGCCGCGCTCGGGTCATGGACAAGAACGGCGTGGCGGTGCGCACCTGGAAGTTCAGCGCGGCGACCGCCGGCAACTGGACCTGGGACGGCAAGGACGCGGCCGGCAAGACCGTCGGCGACGGCGCCTACACCTTCCGGCTGGACGGCGTGGATCCGGCCGGGAACGGAACGGTGCAGCAGATACCGGTGCTGGTCGACCGAACGATCGGTTCGCTGACCTGGGCCAAGACCTGGTTCAAGCCGAAGGCCGGTCAGACCGATCGGGTCTCGTTCGCCCTCATCCGACCCGCCACAGTGACCGTCGCGATCTACCAGGGGACGGCCCTCGTCCGACGAATCTGGACGGACAAGGCGAGCACCTCCGGAACCTTCAGCTGGTCGTGGAACGGCCGCAACGGCCACCGCGAGCTCGTCCAGCCCGGGACCTACACGGCGTCCATTACCGCGACGAGCTCGATCGGCGTTTCGCGACTCACCCGGACCGTGACGGTCAAGGCGCCGTAGCGAGGGCGGGCCCTACACTGGCCCCGATGACCGGCGCGACCGCCACCCCCAACGATCCGACCGCGAGCACGCTCGGTTCGGGCGTCTGGGTCGTCGTGCCGACCTACAACGAGGCCGACAACGTCGGTCCGATCTCTGCCTCGATTCTTGCCGCGCTGCCGGCCGCGAGGTTGCTGGTGGTCGACGACGACTCGCCCGACGGCACCGGTCGACTGGCCGACGAGCTGGCCGCAGCGGACCCGCGCGTCCAGGTCCTCCATCGGAACGCCAAGCAGGGCATTGGCCGAGCCTATCTCGATGGCTTCGCCGTCGCCCTCGACGGTGGCGCGACGACGATCGTCCAGATGGACGCCGACTTCAGCCACGATCCAGCCGCCCTGCCCCGGATCGTCGCCCCGGTCGTCGAGGGCGGCGCCGACCTGGTCATCGGCTCGCGCTACACGCCCGGAGGCGGAGTGGTCGACTGGGGCCTGGGCCGCAAGCTGGTGTCGCGCGGCGGGAGCCTCTTCGCACGCCTCGTGCTGGGCCTCGCACCGGGCGATCTCACCGGCGGTTTCAAGGCCTGGCGTGCCGGGACGCTGGCGGCCGTCCCGTTCGATGGAGTCCACGCCGGCGGTTACGTCTTCCAGATCGAGATGACCTTCCGAGCCAGTCGAGCCGGTGCACGGATCCGTGAGCTGCCGATCACCTTCCGGGATCGCCGCGTCGGCCAGTCGAAGATGAGCCGACGGATCGTCGTCGAGGCCCTGGTGGTCGTCGTCCAGCTCCGCGCCGAGGAGCTGCGCGACCGCCTGCTCCGGCGTCGCCGCGCCTCGTGACGGAGTCGCCGACGCGACGTCTCGGCGCCGGCGTGGTCCGAGCCGTGCCTGGTGTGCGGGTCGTCCTCGACGTCCGACCGCTCCAGACACCCGAGCGTGGGCCGCTGACGGCGACCTACCTCGACGGCCTGCTCCGCGCCTACGATGCCGAGCCGATCCAGGGCGAATCGTTCGCCCTCTTCCTCCGTTCGGACCTCGACGATCCGACCGGACGCTACGGGCATCTCGAGATCGTTGGACGGCGGCTCGTGCCACCGACTCGACTGCTGCGCTCGGCGGCGATGACGGTCGACCCCTTCCTGTTGCGAGGCGCGACGCTCGGGGCGGCCTGGCGAGCCGAACGAGGCGGAGCGGCGGGTGCGGTCTATCACACCGTTGGCGGTGGATCGCTGCCGATCGCGCCTGACCTGCCGGTCGTGGTCACCCTGCTGGATCTCGCGCCGTGGGAGATGCCGGGATCGTTCCAGCAGTCGCTCGCCGGTCGGTTCGGGCAGCGACTTCGAGCCCAGCAGCTGCGCGAAGCCTCGGCCGTCATCGTCGGCAGCGAGGCAGCCGCGCGCTCCGCTCGACGGCTCCTTCACCTCCGAGACGACCGACTGCGGATCGTTCCATTGGCGCCCCGCCCCGCGTTTGCCGGCGCGAACCCTCGGCGACCCCGAGCGGAGACGATCGACCTGCGCGACAGGCTTGGTCTGGCGGAGCGCTACCTGGTCTTCTCCGGACGCTTCGACGCTCGGCAGGACCTCGGCACGCTGCTCAAGGCACTTGCGGCGCTGGCCGCCGCGGGCCGCCCCGCTGAGCTCGAAGCGGAGGTCCCGTGGCCGCCTCGGGTCCTGCTCGTCGGGGCGAGCCCAGACGACCGCGCCTCGCTGGCGCGAGCGGCCGCCCGCGAGGGGATCGGTGAGGCGCTCGCCTATGCGCCCGCCCTGGCCTCCGACGCCTTGGCCGGCCTGGTGCGGGCCGCTCGGGCGGTCATCCTGCCCGTACTATCGGAGGCAAGTGGGCTGCCGATCATCGAGGCGATGGCCTGCGGCACCCCCGTCGTCGCCTCGGCGGTCGGGCCGCTGCCCGAGCTGGTCGGCCCGGCCGGGCTGCTGGTCGAGCCGCGCGATCCGGACCGGCTGGCCGTTGCCCTGGCCACGATCTGGGCCGACGACGGCGTCCACCACCGGATCGCGACCGCGGCTCGCGCTCGGGCCAAAGCGAGCAAGCGAACCTGGGCCGACGTCGCCCGCGACACGCGTGCCGTCTATGCGCAGGTCGGGATCAAGCGCGAGCCGGCCGCGGGAGACTGACGCTCAGAACGAGGACGGCGAGGGCGCCGGCGGCGAGTCGGTCCCATCCTGGATCGTGACCTTCGATCCGAGCGGCATCACCTGGATGAACGTCTGGCCGACGGTCAGCGCGACCGGCTCTCCGGTCGCATCGAAGAACTGGGTCGGCGCGGTCAGCGAGGCCTTCGTCCAGGTTCCCAGGATCGTCCGCCCATTGGTCGAGATCCAGGCCTTGCCGCCGCCGATGACCTTCGCCTCCAGTCGGTGCTTGTCGGGGTGGCCGTCATTCAACGGGGCGAAGGACATGAGCATCACCACGACGTTGCTGGGTGCCACGCCCTGGCCGGTGCTGGCGTCGGTTTGGGCGGGCGCGCCGGTGACGCCACGGGGGTAGGTGTTGGTGACCCGGTCGTAGCGATAGGTGATCGTGTTGGCCGAGTACGCGACGCTGATCAGACCGCCATATGGTCGCGCGCCCAGCGGGGCGTCCGGGGCGAACCGCCAGGCCGCCGGCTGGAGCTCGTCCTTCGCTCCGATCCGGGTTGCCATCTTGCGCAGGGAGATTCCGTCCGAGTAGGCGTTGTGCGGCGAGGCCCGTTCGGTGATCCGCCGGAAATAGATCCCGCCCCAGCGGAACTCGTCGGCGTTGTAGACGAGCTGGCCCTGCCCCTGGGACGCCAGCGTGGCCATGGCCTGGGGCGATCCGCCGACATGGGCGTAGACCGCATGCCACTCGGCCGCCCACGCGATGTAGTAGTAGCGTGCGCTCCGGACCGGGCCGACGTCAGCAGGCAGCTGGTCCTGGAAAACGAGCATGTAGCGGGGGATGCCACCTTCCGCCGGTGCCTGCCAGACGACCGACGCCGCGCTGAACCCCGACTGCGGCCGGGCCGCTCGAAGGTCATCGATCATGACCGCGATCGGACGGCGGGCTGCGACGTCGGGCGGGACCAGCCGGCCGGTCAAGGGTGCCGGGACGAGGACCGGTGTGGGGCTCGGGCTGGGCGTCGGCGTGGGGGTGGGGCTCGGCTCGGTCGCCGGGCTCGAGTTGGCCAGACCCTCCGGCTCACCCGACCGGGCGGCTGGCGCGCCACCGCTGGCCGCGGGCGATCCGGGCGATGCCCCGGCGGCGAGCACGCCCAGCGCGATCAGGCCGACCAGGGCCAGCATGGCGACGCCGGCCAGGACCGGCCGTCTCATCGTCCGAACACTCGCGGCATCGCCTCCGTGACCTCGCGATCGATCGCTCCACGGACCCGCCCGCAGTGCCGCGCGGAGGATACAGGACGTTGCAAGTCTGAGAGGCGTAGGCTGAGTCAACACGCGCGGCCTGGGCTCCATCCGCTCGCCGCGACCGCCACTGACTTGAGGAAGGTCCGATGACCGATCCAACTCCGACCGAACCGACCAAGGTGACCCGAGCTCGCGCCAGGACGTCCGACGTCCCGCGCCGAGCCCCACGCTCGAAGGCGGCCGCCCCGGAGGCCCCGGACGTCACGTCCGCCGCCACCGCCGCCCGCGCGCCCACGACATTGCTCATCGAGCCCTCGGTCCGCGCGGACCGAGTGGAGATCACCCAGGGCGGGGCCACCAACGTCGAGGCCGACGCGGTGTCCGTGACTCAGGGCGGCCTCACCAATGTCAACGCCCGCACGGTCGAGGTTCGCCAGGGCGGCATCGCCTACGCGAATGCGGACGACATCACGGTCAACATGGGTGGCGTCGCACTGGCCCGTGCCGATCGCTTGAACGTCGAGCTCGGTGGCCTGGGCGTCTCGTTCGCCCGCGAAGCGCACCTCACCCAGGGCGTGGCTCGTTCGGTCGTGGCCCAGGAGGTCCGGATCGATCAGGGCCTGGTCGGCACGATGCTCGCCGGGCGAGCCACCTTCGACCGACCGAGCGGGGTCTTGATGCTCATCGCCGGACGGGTCGACGGACCGGTCAAGGCGGTCCTCGACTGGCGATCCGCGCTCGCGTTCGGTGCCGCCTTCGGCCTGCTCTGGGGCATCGTTCGGCGCCGCTGACTGGCTCCTTGAGGGCGGCTCTGGCGGAGGAACGATATACTCGGCCCGCCTGTCAGCCGACCCGCATCGCCCAGGAGATGCCACCCGTGATCCACCCCTCCGCGCGCATCCATGCCAGCGCGGACCTCGAGGATGACGTCAACGTGGGACCGGGAACCAGCATCTGGCATCGCGCGCAGGTCAGGACAGGGGCCCGGATCGGGCGCGATTGCGTGATCGGCCGAGATGTCTTCATCGACGAGGGCGTCGCGCTCGGTGACCGGGTCAAGATCCAGAACGGGGCGCTCATCTATCACGGCGTCACCATCTCGGATTCGGTCTTCATCGGACCTGGCGCCATCCTGACCAACGACCGACATCCGCGCGCCGTGACCGCCAGCGGCGAGCTCGCCCGCTCGACCGACTGGACGGTGAGCCCCATCCTCATCGCCGAAGGCGCCTCGATCGGGGCCGGCGCGATCGTCGTCGCCGGCTGCGACGTCGGACGGTTCGCGATGATCGGGGCCGGCGCGGTCGTCACCCACGCCGTGCCGGCCTATGCCGTCGTGGCCGGGAATCCAGCGCGAGGCATCGGTTGGGTCTGCGCCTGCGGCGAGCGCCTCATCGATTCGACCGGCCACCCGGCCCCTGCCACCCGCGAGCGCTACGCCCGCGATCCCGAGCTCGCCTGCCCGGCATGCGAGCGTCGCTACGCGTTCCTGCGCGAGGAGGGGACCCTGCAGGAGCGACAGGGACCGGCTGTCGCACAAGGAGCACGACCATGATCCCGATCGCTCGGCCAGACCTCGGCCAGGAGGAGATCGCCGCCGTCACCGAGGTGCTGACCAGCGGGATGATCGCCCAGGGCCGCAAGGTCGCCGAGCTGGAGGCGCTGTGGGCCGACTTCATCGGGGTTCGCCACGCGGTCGCGGTGGCCAACGGGACTGTCGCCCTGATGTCCATCTTCGCCGGGATCGACCTGGAGCCCGGTGACGAGGTGATCACCGTCGCCCACACATTCGCGGCAACCGCGAACGCGATCCTGTTCACCGGCGCCACGCCCGTCTTCATCGACATCGAGCCCGACACCTACCTGATCGACGCCAAGCGGATCGAGGCCGCGATCACCCCGCGGACCCGGGCGATCTGCCCGGTCCACCTTTTCGGGCTCGTGGCCGACATGGACATGATCCAGGCGATCGCCGACCGCTACGGCCTGGCCGTCGTGGAGGATGCCTGCCAGGCGCACGGCGCGACCTTCCGGGGCCGCAAGGCCGGCAGCTTCGGGCACGGGGCGTGGAGCCTCTACGCGACGAAGAACATGACGACCGCCGAGGGCGGGTTCGTCACCACGAACGACGACAAGCTCGCCGATTGGCTTCGACGCTATCGAAACCAGGGGATGCGCTCGCGCTACCAGTTCGAGATGCTCGGCTACAACTTCCGGATGACGGACCTGGCGGCGGCGGTGGGGATCGCCCAGTTCGCCAAGCTCCCTCGGAATACCGCCCGTCGACAGGCCATCGCCGCGCGCTATGACGAGGCGTTCGGCGAGCTGCCGATCGGTCTGCCGATCACGCCCGACGGCCGGAGCCATGTCTTCCACCAGTACACGCTCGATGTCGGCGGAGCCCGGGATGCGGTCCTCGCGGACCTCCGCGAAGCCGGGATCGGCGCCGACGTCTACTACCCGATCCCGGTCCACCGTCAGGAATACATCATGGAGCGCGGGCTCCATGCGGACCTGCCGATCACTGAAGCCGCGGCCGCACGAACATTGGCCCTGCCGATCTTCCCGGGCCTGACCGAGGCCGAACAAGGGCAGGTGATCGACGCGGTCCGAACCGCGGTTGCGCGCCACCTCGGCGCGCCAACGCCCGATCGCCCGACGGCCGGAGTCGCCGCCACATGACCGACGCCTGGCGCCCGGCCGGGGCGCGAGAGCTCCGGCTCGGACTCGCCGGGCTCGGGTCGATGGGGCGCAACCACCTCCGAATCCTCTCGAACCGACCGGGCGTCCGGCTGATCGCCGTCGCCGACCCGGTCGCCGAGGTCCTCGCCGCCGCGATCGCGGGCTCCGGAGCCCAGGGCTTCGCCGATCCGCTCGCGATGATCGCCGAGGCCGACCTGGACGGCGTCGTCGTCGCGGCGCCCACCAACGCTCACCTCTCCCTGGCCCTTGCCGCCATCGATCGCGGGATCGCCGTCCTCGTCGAGAAACCGCTCGCCGGGACGGTCGAGGAGGCCATGCGGATCGTGCAGGCGGCGCGCGTCTGCGGCGTGCCGGTGCAGGTGGGTCACGTGGAGCGGTTCAACCCGGCCGTGCTGGAGCTCGGTCGCCTGCTGCACGCTGGCTGGCTCAGCACGGTCTACGCGATCGTCAGTCGACGGGCGGGGCCGTTTCCGGCCCGGATCCGCGATGTCGGGGTGACAATCGACCTCGCCACGCATGACGTCGACATCCTGTCGTGGATCGCCGGCGAGCGACCGACGCGCGTCTTCGCCGAGCTGGCCCAGCGGATCCACGCCGACCACGAGGACCTGCTGTTCGGCCTCCTTCACTTCCCATCCGGCGCGACCGGGATGCTGGACGTCAACTGGCTGACGCCGGCCAAACGCCGCCAGCTGGTCGTCGTGGGCGAAGAGGGCATGTTCGAGCTGGACTATCTGACCCAGCGGCTGACCTTCACCCGGGCCGACGCTGGCCCCCCGAAAATGATCGGCGGCTACGCCCCAACCTTCACCGGCGAGGTCGCCGAGCTCCCGGTCGCCAACGCCGAGCCGCTCGGCGCCGAGCTGGACGCGTTCGTCGGCGTCATCCGCGATGGCGGCAGGCCGGTGATCAGCGCGGTCGACGGGCTCTGGGCGGTCGCAATCGCGAGCGGGCTGCTCCAATCCGGCAAGGATGGCCGGCCGGTCGATCTCACCACGCTCTCCTCGAGGCTCGCGGCGGAATGACGATCACGACGCGGCCCAGCCGCACTGGCCCGAGCCTTCTGGGCGGTTCCATCGACGTTCCCGTCAATCCGTGCCAGCACGAGACCCCGCGGTCCGTTCAGCCCTGGACCGGCGAGCCAGGTACGGTCGGATCCGTCGCGCTGGTTGGCGCCGGGAAGATGGGCTTGCCGCTGGCGGCCCAGTTCGCGAATCACGGCTGGCAGGTCAGCGCGGTCGACGTGAACGAGGCGGTCGTGGCCGCCATCAACGAGGGCCACTCCCACGTGGCCGAGGAACCCGGGCTGGTCGAGGCCGTCGCCAAGGCCCACGCGTCGGGTCGCTTGCGCGCGACGACCGATGGAACCGGGGCGGCGCGGGCGGTCGATGTCGTCGTGATCATCGTTCC
>CAYLSK010000012.1:0-26628 GCA_964385975.1 uncultured Anaerolineaceae bacterium
TGGCCAGCATGTTGGAGCCCGTGTCCCCGTCCGGGACCGGGTAGACGTTGAGGGCATTGATCTCGTCGACGTAGGCCTCGAGGTTGACCACCGCCGCTCGGAAGGCCTCGAACAGGCCCGGACCATCGCAGGTCCGTCGGGCCATCAGGCGACGTCCGTGCCGCTGTCCGCGAGGTCGCGCGGGCCGACCGCGCCCGGGGTTGCCGGAACGATCGCCGGTGGGACGACGCCCGGTGCGATGCGGAGACCGCCGACGTGGATCGTCACGCGGCCGGCCTCACGCCCCAGTGTCCGCCGGATGCCGTAGCGAACCGCCGAATCGACCTGCCTTGCGACCTCGGCGATCGGGACGCCGAACGCGACGGTCAGATCCAGCTCGATCTCCGGGCCATCGTCCAGGCGGACGTGGATGCCAGGCTGGCCAAGCCCCAGGCGCCCGAGCAACCGTTCCAGCGGTCCAGCGGCGAACCCGGTCACGCCATACGAACCGAGGGCAGCTGTCCGGACGATGTCGACGACGGCCCGGCGGGTCACCAGCGATCGGCCAGGCATAGGGTCGGTTGGCACGCGGCCGCTCTCCTCACTCCGCCCGGGTTCGCCGGCCGCTGACGTGGGCACCCGAACACGGGGCGCCTCGGGCCGTGTGCTATTCTACCGCTCCGTTCGGGCCCGACCGGGCCTCAACGCCCCACCAGAACCTCCAGAGGACCACGCATGGCCCGCTCCTGTGCAATCTGCGGCAAGGTCTCGATGGGCGGCTTCAACCCGCAGTCGTCGGGGATGAACCGCGTTCGAGCGCATCGCCGCATGCAGCCGAACCTCCAGCCACTGGTCATCGACCAGAAAGGCAGCCCGACGAAGGCGCTCGTCTGCACGCGTTGCCGGCGCACCCAGCTGAAGGCAGCCAAGTAAGGCACGGCCGCCCTCGGGACGGCCCAGCGCGAACGCTTCTTCAGCAACCGGTCGCCACGGCGGCCGGTTCTTCGTGTCCCGGCCAAAGCTCACCGTTCAGCGCGGTCGAGCCAGATCCTGAACGAGCCGTCATCCGGTCGCCGGGGCGCCTCGATCAGCCAGCTCGACGCGACGGCGGGTCGGCAGCAACAGTGACGCCACCACGACTCCGACAGCGACGGCCGACAGGATCCCGAACCCGGTCGAGACCCCGCCCGCGGTGACCGTTCCCCCGAGGACCGCGCCGGCGAGCGTCGCCCCGAGCGCGCCGCCGATGTACCTGCCGGTCAGGTAGGTCCCCGCCGCCATCCCGACGCGCTCGGGCCCGACCATCTCCAGCGCCGCGATCTGGCGTGGCGAGCCGGCCATCCCCATCCCGAACCCGACGAGCGCGAGGAGCAGGCCAAGCAACAGCGTCGAGGCCTGCGGGGCGACGAGCCACAGGACGACGAGCCCGGTGGCGCTCCCGAGCATCCCGAGGACCGCTGGCTGCCGGCGGCCGATCGCGTCGGACATCCGGCCGCCGATCGGTGCACCGATCGCCCAAAGCGCGGAGATGCCGAGCAGGACGAGGCCGCTCGTCTGGGCGTTGCCGTTCTGGATCCGCTCGACGAGCAGCGGCACGAGCACGAGCGTCGCGTGGAGGATGATCGTCGCCCCGAACACGCCAACCACCGCGGCGGCAAACGATCGCGAGGCGAACAACCGCGGGTCTACCGCCGGGTGCGACGTTCGGAGCTCGAACCAGACGAAGACGAGCAGGAGCGCCGGGGCGGCCAGGACCGCGAGCACCTCGGGTCCCCCGTCCTCGAGCCCGCGCAGGCCGAGCAGCAGCGAGACGAGGAAACCCGCCAGGAGGCCGAGCCCGGGCAGGTCGATCGGGCGCGGAGCGACCGGCCGGTCCACAGCGGAGGCAACCGGCTGAGGCCGGACGACCGCGCCCACCGCGACCGCGGCGAAGACGGCCACCGGAACGGCCACCACGAACATCGATCGCCAGCCGAGACCGCCAACGAGCAGCCCACCGAGGAGCGGCCCGATCGCCGCGCTCGTCGAGACGAGCATGTCGAACAGCCCGAACGCCGATCCCCGTCTATCCGGTGACGCCATCACCCGCAGGAGCGCGACCGAGCTCGTCGACACGAGCGCCCCGCTCGCCGCCTGGACCACGCGCGACACGGAGAGCACCTCGAACGATCCGGCCGTCGCCGCGAGTGCAGACGCGAGCGCGAATGCGACGACCCCCACGAGAAAGACCCGCCGGTGTCCGAACCGATCACCAATGCTGCCGCTCGCCGGCAGCGTGATCGCAACGGTCCCCAGGTAGAGCGTCACGAGCGACGCGACCGTCGCAGCGCCGACATCGAACTCCTTCATGGCGCTCGGCAGCGCGACGGCCAGCATCGTCGAGTTGAGGGGCACCAGGATCGCCCCCGACGCCAGCCCGAGCATGGCCCCCGTGATCAGATGCGGCGGCCCGCCGCGGCTGGCCGCGTCTGTCGCGCCCCCGACCGGCCCGCCTCCCTCCTCGCTCACAAGAGCCGAACGAAACCCGTCGTGCCGTCCAGCTCGACGGTCTGCCCGTCGGCGATCCGGGTGGTCGCGTCACCCGTGCCGACCACGGCGGGGAGGGCGAACTCACGTGCGACCACCGCTGCGTGCGACAGGACCCCACCCGTGTTCGCCACGAGGCCGCCGGCAATCGCAAAGAGCGGCACCCACGAGGGGTTCGACGACGGCGCGATGATGATATCGCCCGGTCGGACCCGCCCGAAATCGTCCGGGCCCAGGACCACTCGGGCCGTCCCGGTCACGATCCCGGCCGACGCGCCGGTGCCGCGGACGATCGCCTCGTCCTCTTTGGCGAAGCGCTCGCCGCCGAACCGACCCGAAGGCTCTTCCGCGGACGGCTTCCCGACCTTCGCCGGCGGCTTGAGCTTCCGCCAGCGCTCGTGATCGGCCTTGCGCTGGGCGACCAGCCCGCGCCGGTCCTGTGGCGAGAGGAGCAGCTCCGGCACCTCGGCACGGCGGAGGTAGAGCATGTCGTGGCGCTGGTCGATGATGCCCTCGCGGACGAGCCGTGCGCCCACCCGCATCGCGAATGTCCGGAGCCTCGCCTGGGCCATCCGGTCGATCCAGTAGTTGTGCGTCTCCGTGATCCGGCCGATCTGGCGGGCGATGGCAAGCAGACGTTCGAACTCCGCGAGCTTGTCGGGCTGGTCTGTGAGCCGAGCCCGGAAGGCGTTCGCGAGCGCGTCCGCCTCGCGGGCGAGCCGTCCAGCCCGGTCCGCGGCCGGCTCGACCGGATGCTCAAGCCGCTTCGCGAGCTCGGCGAGGAGCATCGACGGCTCCTCCCCCCACGACGCCAGGCCGAGGTCGTCGAATCCCTGGCCGAGGTGCCCGTGCTCGTCGAGGAAGCTGCGCAGCTCCGTGGCGAACGCCGCCCCGCCGGGGAGCCCGGCGAGGTCCTTGAGTGACGGCACCGGGCTCGAGGCGATCGCTGCGGCCAGCTGCCGAGATGCCGCCACGAGCTCGGTCAGGCGCCCCATCCCCGCGTCGACCGCGACGAGCTCGTCAAGCGTGCCCTGGATCAGCCGCATGGCCTCGCCCGGCGGCGCCTTCTTGACGACCGACTCGTACAGGTCGGCCAGGTCATCCATGATCTGATACGGCCCGGTGATGGCGTAGAAGTGAATCGACCAGGCGCGTTGCGCCCGCTCCCAGGCGCCCTCCCATGCTTCCGCCAGGTCGTCCGCCCGCAGCTCGTCGACGGCCAGACCGTCGATCCAGTTGTACAGCTCGCGGAGCTCCGGTACGGCCCGCTCCCAGTAGTCGACCGCGCCCGGCGTGTGCTTCTGCTTGACGCCGGTGTACTGGGCGAACAACGCCTCCTGCTCGGACTCCGGGACCAGCGGCTGCCACGAGAAATAGAGATACCCATTGAAGACCTGCGCCCGCATGTCGATCGGGAGATCGAGCCGATCGTAGCGATAGGCGAAGCCTCGGGCGATGAGCTGGACGTAGTCCCATGCGAGCGGCGCCAGGCAGAAGGGCGCGTGCATGTCGTCGAGCTCCCACATCCGCTCGACATCGGCCGGATCGGACCAGTCGATCGGAAAGTCCGGCTGGGCGTCGAGCGCGGGCGCCCGAGCATCGGTTGCGGGCGCCGCGGCCTTCGGGGCGGTCACAATCGGTCTCCTCAGGCGGTCGTGATCGGTCTGGCCTGGAGCAGGTACCAGCGGTCGCGGGCGAAGGCCGCCTCGATGTCGACGGGGGCGCCGAATGCGCGCTCGACCTCGAGCGAGAGCGAGACCAGGCCGCGCAGGACGGGCTCGCCGAGGGCCGGCCCGGTGGCAGGATCGGCTCGCCGCATGACGCCGCCGTCTGTGGCGACCAGCCGCTCGCCGGCATCGCCGAGCACGAGCTCGCGTACCTCGCCGCTCGCCTTGTCGACGACGTACGTGTCCGGCGTCGCCGTCCCGGACACCATGGGCTCGCCGAGGCCGCGCAGCGCGTTGATCACGAGCGTGTCGTCCCGGCCCGTGACTGGGTGGCGGGTGAACACGACCGCCGCGGCATCAGCCGGGACGAGCGCCTGGACGACGACGGCCATCGCCGCACCATCGAGCGGCAGGGATCGACGCATCCGATACGCGACCGCCGCCGGGCTCCAGAGCGAGCTCCAGCAGCGACGAACAGCCGGCTCGACATCGCCCGCAACGAGGCCGAGCTCCGTATCGTGGAGGCCCGCGTATGACGCCGCCTGGCCGTCCTCTCCGATCGCCGACGATCGGACCGCGAGAGAGGTCTCCCCAGCTTCCGTCAACCGACCGAGGGCGGACTCGAGGGCCGCACAGACCGACGGCGGGGCCGGCGATTTCCGGACCAGGTCGACGACGATCGCGCGTGCCTCTTCGTCCGGCAGCGCGGCCAGCGCGTCGGCCAGCGGCGCGCGCTCGGCGATGGCGGCGACGTGCGCCGCGAACGCCGACGCCGTCAGACAGAACCCGCGCGGAATCAGGAAGCCGAGACGGGCGAGCCTGTCCAGGGAGGCGGCCTTTCCGCCGACGGCATCGGTCGTGCCCCATAGCTCGCCCAACCATTCGATCGGGCCGGGGGACGCGGTGACGGACGCGTTCATGCTCGGAACTCGCACTCCCGCAGGCTCGGACCGAAAGGATCGCGACATTGTAGCAACCGGCCCGGGACGCGAATCAGCCGCCAGCCTGATGAGGCATCGGCGGCCTCGAGGTGGAGGCCCAGCTCAGCGCCCATCGCTGTCGAGCCAGATCGTGAACGGACCATCGTTCACCAGCTCGACCAGCATCTCCTCGCCGAAGCGTCCGGTCGCGGTCGTGATGCCGAAGCGCTCGAGCGCACCGGTAAAGCGTCGGTAGAGGCGTTCGGCAACCTCGGGGCCGGCCGCATCGGTGAAGCCGGGCCGACGCCCGCGCCGCGTATCGGCGTACAGGGTGAACTGCGAGACCACCAGGGCGGCCCCGCCCATCTCCAGGAGGGAGCGGTTCGTCCGCCCCTCTTCGTCCCGGAACAGTCGAAGCTCGGCAGCTCTCCGGGCGAGATCGTCGGCAACCGCCTCGGTATCGTGGGACCCCACACCGAGGAGGATGACCAGACCCTCGCCAATTGCACCAACGATCTCACCGTCGACTCGGACCTCGCCGCGTCGCGCCCGCTGCAGGAGGGCCCTCATGGATAGCTGGGCGGAGCAATCACGCCGCGTTCGCGGATGAACGCCTCACGCCACTCCTCGGCCTCACGCAGGTAGCGCTCCCGGGCGGGCGCGTGGCGCTCGATGACAACGGCCTCCACCGTTGCCGGCACGAGCAAATCGTAGTCGCGCACGCCGTCAGGATTCATCCCGCCGTCACCGCGCAGCATCACGACCGGGATCCCGCCCGCCTCGATCTCGTCCATCAGCCGATGGGCGAGGTGCTTCGGGATCGCCGTGAAGGTCACCATCCGATCGCGCGGGATCGGCGGCACCCCGCCGTTCAGCTCGTATTGGTAACCCTCGTCGGCGAGTGCCTTGATCAACCGGACCTCGCGGCCCATGTCGCGGCCCTTGGTGAAGAGCGCCGACCCGACCACGAGGACGTCGACGCCCAACGCACCCACCAGCTCGGCGGTTTCGCGGTTGACGCCACCGTCGACATGCACCTCCCCGCCGTAGACCTTGTGGTTGAGCAGGTCACGAGCGGGCAGCAGCTTCTCGCGAGCGACGTCACGCATGAAGGTCTGGCCACCGAACCCAGGCTCCACGGTCATCACCATCACGATGTCGAGAAGCTCGCGATAGGGCTGAAGGGCGGCGAGGGGCGTCCTCGGCCGGAGCGACAGCCCGGCGGCCCGGCCGGCAGCCCGGATCCGTTGCAGGATCGGCGCGATCTCCTCATCGATCTCCACGTGGAAGGTGACCGAGTCGCAGCCCGCATCAAGGTACTCGTCGAGGTAGCGACCGGGCTCGCTGATCATGAGATGGGCGTCGAGCGGTAGCTCGGTTCGATTGCGGAGGTGCTTGATCGTTTTCGCGCCGAAGGTCAGATTCGGGACGAAGTGGGCATCCATCACGTCCAGGTGGATCCTGTCGGCGCCGGCCGCGTGGAGCCGCCGGACGGCGTTGGCGAGATTCGACAGGTCCGCATCCAGGATGCTTGCCGCGATCAGGGCCCGCCCACCGGCCACGGTCAGTCCCCCACCCCAGCTGGTACCGGATCGTGGCTGCGCTCACCGAGGAGAGCGGCCGCACTCTCAGCCACCAGGCGCGCTCGGCGTCGCGCGACGGCAGGGGCGGGTGGTTCGCCGGCCCGTTCGGCGGCCAGCTGCCCGCAGGCTGCGCCGACTTCCTGCCCTCGGTTCCGTCGAATGGTGGTTTCGATCTCGGCGGCTTGCAGCGTCGCCGCAAATCGCTCGATCACCGGCATCGGGCTGGCCGTCCACGGCGTGTGGGCGACCGGGTTCATCGGGATGAGATTGACGTGTGCGTGGTCGCCGCGAAGGAGCTCGGCCATCGCTGCGGCGTCGGCGTCGGTGTCGTTCACGCCCCCGATCATCGTCACTTCGTAGCTGATTCGCCTCCCGGTCGCGCGCGCATGGTCGCGCGCCGCGGCCACGACCTCGGCGACCGGCCAGCGCCGATTCAGTGGGACGAGGACGTCGTGCAACGGGTCGCGCGCCGCATGGAGTGAGATGGCCAGGGTGAACTGCGGACCGAGCGCGGTCAGCCGGCGGATGCCCGGCACGACACCGGAGGTCGACACGGTGATGTGGCGAGCGCCCAGTCCGAAGCGGCGCGGGTCGTTGAGCGCCTCGATGGCGGCCAGTACCCGATCCAGGTTGAGCAGCGGCTCGCCCATGCCCATGAACACGATGTTGGTGAGGCGTCGACCATCGGCCATCAACCGGCGTGATGCGGAGCGGACCTGGTCGACGATCTCGGCCGTCTGCAGATCGCGCCCGAAGCCGAGCTCGCCGGTGGCACAGAACGGACAGCCGACCGCGCAGCCGGCCTGGCTCGAGATGCACAGCGTGTGGCGCTCGCGGGCGCCACGCCGAGCCGGGTAGTGCATCAACACCGACTCGATGAGTGCGCCATCCGCGAGACGATGGAGCGCCTTCTCGGTCAGTCCCTCGTCGGCGACGCGCAGGTCCGTCTCGATCAGCGTGTCGAAGCGGAACGCGGCGGCGAGGTCGCGTCGCAACCCGGCGGGCAGGGTCCCGATCTCCTCGATCGAGCCGACGGTGCCGCCAAAGACCGCGTCCGCGACCTGGCGAGCCCGGTACGACGGCTCGCCGCGTTCGTTCAGCCACGTGGCCACGGCCTCCGGCGACAGGCCCGAGAGCCCCGGGCGATCGGACGCCGGTCCATCCGGGGTGGCCTCGGCGGGTGCGAGGGTGGGCGCGTTCCGTAGATCCATGGTCGAAACGATGCTAGCGCAGCTCGACCGTTCGCCCGACCAGGCCAGCGGCGCCACGTCGCAGCGACGCCGCGTCGGTGATGCGGCGCCCGGCCAGCTGAACCCGGAGCAGACGCAGGCGCCCGATGCTCGTGGTCAGGGCCAGGCCATCGCCATCGGCGACCAGCCGGCCCGGCTGGTCAGACGGCTGCCCAGCCGCGGCCTCGGCGGCGTGAACGATCAGCCGACCCTCGCCGGTCTTGACGAAGCTCCCGGGCCAGGGCAGGTGGGCACGAACCTGACGCTCCAGCTCGGCTGCCGAGCGGGCCGGGTCCAGCTGGCCGTCCTTCCGTCGGAGCGGCCGGGTCAGGGTGATCCCAGCCTCCGGCTGAGGCACGGGCGAGCGGGCTCCGCGGAGCCAATCGTCGATGGTCCGAAGGAGCAACGCGGCGCCGCGGCGGGCCGCCTCCGCCTCCAGTTCCGGTGCGGTCTCGGTCCCGTCGAGCGGCCACGCCTCCTGGGCGATGAGCGGCCCGCTGTCGAGACCTTCGTCCATCTGGATGAGGCTGACGGCCGCGAGCGGATCGCCGGCCGCAATCGTGGCCGCGATCGGCGCCGCGCCACGATGTCGCGGCAAGGCCGACGGATGGACGTTGAGGATGCCGTGCGCGGGGATCGCCAGCACGGCCGGCGGAATGATCTGGCCGTAGTCGGCGAGCACGCCAAGATCGGGGCGAAGCTCGGCGATTGCGGTGACGGCTTCTGGCGCGCGGATCCGGTCCGGCTGGAGCAACGGCAGCCCGAGCTCACGAGCGCGACGGGCGACCGGCACCGCGGTCAGCTCCCCCCGACGGCCGCTGGGCCGATCCGGCGCGGTGACGACACCCACCACCCGAAGGTATGGCGATGCCGCGAGGGCCCCCAGGATCGGGACCGCGAAACCGCCCGAACCCAGGAACAGCGTCCTTGCCAGCTCGCGGTGCGACCCGCGCTCACCGCTCACGCGAACGCCGGGGCGTGCTCCTCGGCGCCTGACGCCTCGGTCTCATTGTCGTCGGCGGAGCCCGTGCCGACCGCCATCAGCTCGTCCATCGAATCGAGGTAATCGATGTACAGCTTCCCGTCGAGGTGGTCGAGCTCGTGCTGGAGGGCACGACTGAGCAGCCCTGACCCGGCGACCTTGATCCTCTTCCCGTGCCGATTCTGGGCGACGATCCAGACCCGCTCGCGGCGGGTCACGTAGGCGACGTAGCCGGGAATCGAGAGGCAACCCTCGAGGTCGCGGTCATCGCCGCTGGACCGGACCAGGCGCGGATTCACGAGCTCGTACAGATGGTCTTCGACCTCGATGACGCAGGCCTGGAGCGCCTCGCCGAGCTGCGGCGCCGCCAACCCGACCCCGGGAGCGTCGCGCATCGTGTGGGCGAGGTCGTCGAGCAGGCCATGGAGGTACTTGCCGAAGCTATCGACCGGCTTGCCCTTCAGGCGCAGGCGCGGGTCGCCGAGGAGGACAATCGGGCGGACACTCATCGGCGGAGTATATCCAAGCGTCCGGTCAGCCAGGTTCGCTTGGTCCCTCACCCTCGGCCGAGGTCGGTCCGCCATCGGTCGTCGATCCATGGGCGGGCTCGACGGGCTCCGCCTCGGTCGCCGTCGGGGAGATCGATGCACGGAGGTCGGCCGCCCAGCTTCGCGACCTGGTCGCCAGCTTGCCGCTGGCGTCGGCGGTCACCTCGCCAGCACGCTTGGCGAGCGGTGCGGCTCGGTCGGCAGCGATCGCGGCGAGCTCAGCGGCTCGGGCCGAGAACTCGCGGACGGAGGGCGCGGCACGTTCCGCCAGGTCGTCGACGACCTCGCGGACGGACTCGAGAATGCTCGTCGCGGTCGCGCCGGCCGAACCCGATGTGGCACGCGATTCCGAAGACTGGTGCGTCCAGGTGAAGGTCTCGTCCGCCTTGGGCTCGTCGGGCGGCGTCGGGGTCGTCGGGTTGGTCATGGCCGGGTGCTCCTTTTCTTGATGGCGTTCATCCTCGCACGAACCAGGCCGGCGGTCACCTGCTGAAGGTCACCGATCAAAGAAGCGATTCGGGATCGACGTCCACCGACCACGGCGCGTCCAATCCGCCATCGAGCAGGGCGACCGGGTCGGCGCCGCGCAGGACGACATTCCATCGCCAGCGATCTGCACGCCTGGCGATGTAGGCCGGAGCCGGCCCGACGACGGTCACGGTTCCGCCGCGAGCGGCCGCCAACCCACGCAGTCGTTCAGCCATGGATGCCGCTTCGCGTTCGGCCGCCGCCTGGTCGGTCAGCCCGACGGTCAGCTTTACGAGGCGCCCGAACGGCGGCGAGCCGAACCGCCGACGGAGGGCCAGCTCAGCCTCGTAGAATGCGGACCGCTGACCGGTCGCGGCAGCCACGATCGCCCGATGATCCGGCTGATACGTCTGAAGGATCGCACGGCCGGGTCGGGTTCCCCTCCCCGCCCGGCCGATCGCCTGGACCAGCAGCTGGTAGGTCCGCTCGGCGGCGCGTTCGTCAGGGAGATTCAGGGCGACATCGGAGGAGACGATCCCGACCAGCGTCACCGATGGAATGTCCAACCCCTTGGCCACGAGACTCGTCCCGACGAGGACGTCGAGGCGGCCGTCCGAGAAGGCGTCGATGACTCGTTCCGCGGCTCCGCGGTGCTCGACCACGTCGCGATCGAGTCGGCCGACCCGTAGCCCGGGAACGGTTGCGCGGACTTCGCGCTCCAGCCGTTCCGTGCCGCCACCGAGGTAGCGGATCCGAGGCGAGCTGCACGCCGGACAGCGCGAGGCGACCGGGGTTGCCCGCCCGCAGTGATGGCAGCGGAGCGTTGTCCCGGCCTGGTGATACACGAGCGGCCGATCGCAGTCCGGGCAGGCCTGGACGTGACCGCAATCGCGGCACAGCACGACCGACGCCGTACCCCGCCGGTTCAACACGAGAATCGCCTGATCGCCAGACTCGGGGTCGAGAGCCCCCAGCGCCGCGACGAGCGAGCGCGACAGCAGTCCTCGCTGGCCGGCGGCGAGCTCTTCACGGAGGTCGACCACCTCGACAGTAGGCGCCTGCCCGATCGGCCGGAGCTCCAGGGCGACCCGGTCGTACTCGCCGGAGGCCACCCGCCCGACGCTGTCGACCGCGGGCGTCGCCGAGCCCAGCACGACGGCCGCTCCGGCCAGGCCGGCCAGCTGGATCGCGCAGTCGCGGGCCTGGAGGCGCGGCGTTCGATCGCTCTTGTAGGCCGCGTCGTGCTCCTCGTCAACGATGACCAGGCCGACATCCGCGAGCGGTGCAAGAACGGCGAGTCGTGTTCCGACCACGATGTCCACCTCGCCGGAGCGGACCCGCCGCCACTCGTCCGCCCGCTCGCCATCGCCCAGGCCGGAATGGAGGAGCGCGATCCGGGCATCCAGATCGACCCGAAGCCGATCGACCAGCGGCAGGGCCAGAGCGATCTCGGGCACCAGCACGAGCGCCGGTCGGCCTGCCTCCAGGGCAGCGGCGATCGCCTCGACGTAGATGGCGGTCTTGCCGGCGCCGGTGACCCCGTCGAGCAGGAGCGGTCGTGGGTTGCGAGCTGCGATCGCGGCTCGGATCCGGGCGACGGCCTCTGCCTGCGCCGGGAGCAGCTCACTCGAGGGCGGCCGCCCGCCACGACTCCCCACCGGCCGGCTCGCCAGGGGACGACGAGGTCGCTCCCGTACCTCCGCCTCGACGAGCTCCCGGCGCACCAGGCCGGCCAGTGCCGCCTGCCCATGTCGGCCGGCCAGCTCCGCCGCGAGCACCTCGGTGCCTGTCGTCGCCGACAGCTCGAGGAGGGCCGCGACCTGGCGTGGACCAAGCGGGCGTCCCTCGGGGCGCTCATGGTTGACCAGGGTCACTGCCACGGTCCGACCGTCCGGGCGGAGACGGATCCACCGCTCGTAGCGAGGTCCGGCGCTCGCGCCTGTCAGGGTCCACTCGAGTGTGATGGCCCCGCGCGCCGCGAGCGATCGCAGGTGACGGAGCAGGCCGGCCCGGCCGTCGGGCCCGGCCAGGTCCCGAACAGGTTGCGGGCCGCGCTCGAGCTGCTCGAGCAGGTCCAGCTCCGCGCGATCGGTTGGAGTCTCACGGGTCGACGCGCCCGGCGAGGAGCTCGTCGGGGCTAGTTCGGCCATCAGTTCGAGACGTTCCAGGAGGCCCGGCGGCAGCATCGCCCGCAGGACGAGAGCCGGGGGCACGAGGTAATGGCCGGCGATCCCCGCGGCTAGGGCGAGAGTCAGGCGCGGGAGGAGTGGCCCGTCGGCGCGGACCCGATCGACGATCGACTTGGCGCCTGTCGCCGGCAGGGTGGTCGCCTCGGCCACGACGATCCCGAGCGCCTGCCGCCGACCGAACTCGACGAGGACGGCTTCACCCGGTTCGAGATCCCGCAGCGCCTCCGATACGACGTAGGTGTACGTCCGGTCGCCACCCCGACCCGCCGCGTCAACCGCGACCTCGACGGCGCGTCGCCCCTCGCCCGTGGCCTCAAGGTCGGAAAGCGATGCGTCGACCTGCATCATTGCGTCCGGCTGGGTCAAGGCGACCGTGGATAGACCTCGACCTGCCGGTCGGGGTGCCTGCGATGCTCCTCGGCGATGATCTCGTCGATCCGTTCGGCCGTGCGCTCGACCTGCCCGGTTTCGTTCGTGACGACGTAGTCATAGTCCTCCTGGCGGGCGAGCTCGATCGCGGCGTTGCGCTGGCGCAGCTCGAGCTCGTCGGCGGTCTCTGTCGCGCGACTGCGCAGCCGCTGAAAGAGGTCCTCGAGCGACGGCGGGATGAGGAAGATGAGGAGGGCGCCCGGCACCTTCCCCTTCACGACCTGGGCACCCTGCACATCGATCTTGAGGATCACGTCACGGCCGGCGGCCAGCGCCTCCCGGACCTGCCGGCGCGGCGTGCCATACCAGTTCCCGTGGACCTCGTTCGCCTCGAGGAACTCGCCGGCGGCTCGCTGCGCGGCGAACGCCTCGCGGGCGAGGAAGTGGTAGTCGCAACTCTCGACCTCACCGGGGCGCATCGCCCGAGTCGTGCAGGTCACGACGTAGTGGTAGTCGGGTTCGTGCCGTCGGCGCTTGAGCGCATCGATGATCGTGTCCTTGCCGACGCCGCTGGGTCCCGAGATGATGACGAGCATCGCGCCGCTGGGAGCGTTCATCGGCTCGATCGTCTCAGTCATCGCACGACCTCGCGCAACCGCTCGAGCACCAATTCGAGCTTCGGCGGGAGCGGAGCCGTCGCCCGGATGAGATGGCCATCCGATGGTGCGGTCAGCTCGAGCCGCCAGGCGTGGAGGAAGAGCCGACCGAGACCAGCCGGTCCACGTCGCGAGGTCCCCGTGCCGTAGACCGGGTCGCCGGCCACCGGATGGCCGATCGCGTCGAGATGGACCCGGATCTGGTGGGTCCGGCCGGTGACGAGGTCGAGCTCCAGGAGCGTCCAGCCGGCGAACCGTTCGCGCACCCGATAGCCGGTGACCGATGGTCGCCCGTCGGGGACAACCGCCATCCGGGTCCGGTGTTTCGGATCGCGTCCGATCGGTGCCTCGATCCGGCCAACGGCCGCGCTCACACTGCCCTGCACCAGGGCGAAGTAGGTCTTCTTGATCCGTCGCGCTTTCAGCTGGGCCATCAGGGAGGCCTGGGCGCGATCGTTTCGGGCCACCATCAGGAGGCCGCTCGTGTCGCGGTCCAGGCGGTGGACGATACCCGGGCGCGCGACGCCGGCAATGCCTCCCCAGGTCGATCCGCCGCCATGCGCCAGGAGCGCGTTGACGAGTGTCCCGTCGGCATGGCCTGGCGCCGGATGGACGACGAGTCCCGCCGGCTTGTCGATGATCAAGAGGTCTTCGTCCTCGTAGACGACATCGAGGGCAATCTCCGGCGCCGGGATCAGGTCCAGAACCGTCGGCTCCGGGACCTCGAGGCGCAACTCCGTGCCGGCTCCAACGATCGCGTTCGCTCGCAGGGCCGCCCCGGCCGCGGTCAGCCGCCCGTCGGAGATCAGCTTCTGAACGTAGCTTCGAGAGAGGCCCGTTGCGTCAGCAACATAGCGGTCGACTCGTCCGCCGGATCCGTCGGGGACCCGCAGGAGGCGAACCCCGGCGGCGGGCGAAGGATCAACCATCGGTTCGCGCGTCCACGACTCGAGCGAGGCTTGGGACGATCGCGACCGCGACGAGGAGGACGATCGAGGTGCTGATCGCCGCATCGGCGACATTGAACGTGTACCAACGCAGGTTGCCGACGCCGATGTCCACGAAGTCGACGACGTAACCGAGTCGGAGCCGATCGATCACGTTGCCGAGTGCTCCGCCCAACAGCAGCGCGAGGGCGATCGAAAGGTAGAGGCTCCGCCCCGAACGTCCGTGATAGGCGACGATCAGGCCGATAACCCCGAGCGAGGCGAGTCCGAAGAGGAGCGCCTGATCGCGGAAGAGGCCAAACAGGGCCCCGGAGTTCTGGCTGAAGACCAGGCGAACGGCGTCGCCGACGACCTCGACGACCTGGCCTGGCGAGAGCTTGGAGACGAGCCATGCCTTGGTCAGCTGATCGAGCGCCACCACGATGCCGGCCAGGGCCAGGAAGACCGTCCAATGTGCGCCGCGCCCGGCGCCCCGTGTCGCTGTCTCGTCTACCACCGCCACTTCAGCCTACCCGGGGACCGGTTGGCGGCGCAATGCGATGGCCACCGGGCCCCCATCGAGCTCCACCGTCGCCCGATTCTGCGCGTCGGCTGGTGGGTCACCGGCCACGAGTCGCCCCAGCGTCTCCGCAGCGACCGTTTGGAGATGCCCGGCGACGCCGGCTGATACGGGGCCGACCCACAAGTGGATCCGATCGTCGAGGGCGAGCCCGGCCTCTCGGCGCAGGTCCTGGATGGCGCGCTGCAGCTCCCGCGCATCGCCCTCGGAGACGAGCTCGGGGGTCAACCTGGTGTCGATGACGACGACCAGCCCCTGGTCGTGGGCGACGGCCGTACCGGGCTTCGGCGATGCCTGGATCTCGACCTCGTCCGCCGCCAGCCTGATGCCGGCCAGGTCCACCGAGCCATCCGGCAGGAGCTCGAAGCGCCCCTCGCGGGCGGCCGCCATCAACTCGGGGATCTGCGCACCGAGCCGCTTGCCGACCTTGGGAAGCAGGACCTTGACCCGCCGCTGCACGAGCTCCGACTCGTCGCCGATCAGCTCGATGGCCTTCACATTGACCTCGGCGGCGATCAGCGCCAGGAGCGCCTCGCGTTCCATGATCTCGCCTCCGGGCAGCGCCAGCCAGAGCCTCGCGATCGGTTGCCGGGTGCGGAGCCCGGCCTGCGCGCGGAGCGTTCGGACAAGCTCGACGGCACGCATAGCGACGGCCATCGACGCTTCCAGCGACTCATCGCGGAAGCCCGCCGTGTCCGCGGTCGGCCAGAGCGTCAGGTGCACGCTGTTGGGCAGGTTCGGCTCGATCTCGACGATGAGGTTCTGGTAGATCGTCTCGGCAACGAACGGAAGCAGCGGGGCGATCGTCCGGGCAAGCAGGACCAGTGCGGCATGGAGCGTGGCGAACGCGGCCTCGCGGTCCTGCGCCTGCGCGCCGGCCCGCATCCGGTCGCGCGAGCGCCGCAGATACCAGGTCGACAGGTCCTCGATGAAAGCATCGACCGCCCGCATCGCCTCCAGGGCGTCGAAATCCCCTAGCTCGCGGCCCGCCGTCTCGGCCAGACCGGCGGCCCGCGACAGGATCCAGCGATCGAGCGCCGGCCAATTGCCCGCCGCCTCCATCGCCGCCCCGATTCCGTGTCGCGGCGTCCAGGACGCCAGGCGCGCGTAGGTCACGAAGAAGGCATAGACGTTCCACAGGAGCAGAAGCCGCCGGCGAGCCTCGTCTGCCGCGTGCCAGCCGAAGCGGATGTTCTCCTCGGGGCGGGCCGTCGTGAACAGCCAGCGCATGACGTCGACGCCCATCCGCTCGGCGGCCTCATCGAAATCGATCGCGTTGCCCCAGCTCTTGTGCATCGGTCGACCGTCCTCACCGTAGACGAGGGCGTAGCCGAAGATCGCCTTGTACGGCGCCTCGCGACGGAGCACCGTGCCCATCGCCAGCATCGAGTAGAACCAATTGCGGAACTGGCCCGGGAAGCTCTCGGTGATGAAGTCGGCCGGGTACCACTTCGCCCAGTAGTCAGGGTCCTCGCGGAAATGGAGCGTCGAGAACGGGACGATCCCCGCGTCGAGCCAGGGATTGCCAACGTCGGCGATCCGCGAGACCGGTGCTCCGCACGACGAGCAGGCGACGGTGACGGCGTCGATGAAGGGTCGGTGCGGGGTGTGCCCCTCAAAGAGCTGCCAGCCGTCGACCGCTCGTTCGCGAAGCTCCTCACGGCCGCCAATGACGTCGAACGTGCCACACGCCGGGCAGTCGTAGATCGGCAGCGCCAGGCCCCAGTAGCGCTTCTTGCTGATCATCCAGTCGCGCATGTTGATCAGCCAATCCAGCTCCCGCTCATAACCGAAGCCAGGGATCCAGCGGATCTGGTCCACCACCTCCATGATCTGGTAGCGCAGGCTGGCGTCGATCTCGGCCTTGGTGAGCTCTGATCGCGGCCGATCGTAGACCGGGCCCATGCTGATGAACCACTCGTCGACCAGGCGGAAGACCAGCGGCGTGCCGCAGCGCCAGCAATGTGGATAGCGGTGCCGGTACGGCTCGAGCCGGTAGAAGCGCCCTTCGCGCTTGAGGTGCTCGACGATCGGCTCGCTGACGTCGCGGACATCTCGGCCGGAGAGGGATCCGAAACCGTCGACGACGATCCCGCTCTCGTCGAGCGGCGCGATGACCGGCAAACCGAGCTGCCTTCCGAGCTGGAAGTCCTCCGCACCGCAGCCCGGCGCGACGTGGACGATTCCCGTTCCCTCGTCCTCCCCAACCTCGTCCCAGGCGATGACCTGGTGGCGATAGCCCACGCCGGGTTCATCCCGCGTACCCGCCGCGAAGGCAGCTCGGACGGCCGGCAGGTCGTCGTATGGACCGTCGTATTGCCAGCCGATGAGATCCGCCCCGAGACGTTCCTCGAGGACTTCGAATGGACCATCGAGCGCCGTCTTCAGCGTCCCCCTGGCCAGCCAGAAGATCCGATCCCCCTGCCGAACCCGGACGTAGGTCAGGTCCCTGCCGACTGCGGCGGCCACGTTCGAGGTCAGCGTCCAGGGCGTCGTTGTCCAGACCAGGAGCGCCTCTCCTCGCCGCTCAACCAGCGGGAAGAGGAGCGTCAGGCCCGGGTCTTCGCGCTCGGCGTACCCCTCGTTCATCTCCATCTCGGAGAGGCCGGTTCCGCAGCGGGCGCACCACGGCATCGTGGCGTGGCCCTTGTAGATCCAGCCGCGACGGTGGCACTCGGCGAGGAATCCCCAGATGAGGTCGTTGTTCTCGTTGCTGAAGGTGAAATAGCTGCCGCCCACGTCCGGCATCCCCAGCCGGCCGACGAGCATTTCGGCGCTGTCCTGGACCGGCCCGGCGACGCCGTGGATCGTCGCCGGCAGGGCTGGATCGTCCGCCAGCAGGTCGCGCAACCGGCGCAGCTCCTCCGGATCGTTCCAGTCCATCCACATGCCGAGGCGGATCGACTGCTCGGTCTGGCGAGCGGCGTAAGTCAGGACGCGCTGCTTGCAGAGGGAGACGAACTCGGCGATCCCGTACGCCTCGATGTCACGTTTGTTGGTGAAGCCGAGGTCGCGCTCGACATTCACCTCGACCCAGAGTCCTTGGCAGTCGAACCCGTTCTGCCAGCGCTGCGCTTCGCCGAGCATGGCATGGTAGCGCTGGAAGACATCCTTGTAGGTCCGACCCCAGGCGTGGTGGACGCCCATTGGGTTGTTGGCCGTGATCGGGCCATCGAGGAAGCTCCATCGCGGACCCTCGGCGTTCTGGGCGCGCAGGCGGGCGAACGTCTGCCGGTCTCGCCACAGGGCGAGGATCTCGTGCTCCTGGGCAGCGAGGTCGGGCTTCGCGTTGACGGGTCGAAACATTCGGCCTCATGACTGGGCGGGTCCTGCCGCGCCACCTGCACCCCTGGGCGCGGGCGTCTGGAATCGGCGGCCCGAGTATCCTACCCGCGATGCACGACCCGCAGGACGCGCGACCGCGCGCACGGTCGCCGTTCACGGCGGCATTCCTCTCTCTCCTCTTCCCGGGTCTGGGCCACCTCTATGCGGGCGCGCCCAGCCGTGCCCTGGCCTTCGCCGCCGCCCCGGTCCTGGTCATCGCGCTGCTGGCCGGGATCGTCCTGCGGCTCGACCGGATCGAGCTCCTGGGGCTCGTCCTCAACCCGTTCCTGCTGAGCTCCGTCTTCGCGGCCAATCTCATCGCCCTGCTCTATCGCCTGGTGGCGATCATTGACGCCTACCGGGTGGCCGAGTTCATGAATGCTCTGGCTGCCTCCGGCGACGGCCGACTGGGGCGTGCACGGATTCCGCGGCATCCACTCTCGGTCGCCGGTCTGTTGGCTGTTCTGCTGGTCATGGCGGGCAGCCACGTCGTCGTTGCCCGCTACGACATGCTGGCGCTGGACCTGCTCGACAGCGGCTGCATCTTCATTGGTGGGCAGGCCATCCCGGTCTGCGACGTCGATGCGAACGCGACGCCGGCGCCGGGCGATTCGGCCGCCTCTTCCGAACCTGAACCAAGCGCGGTCGGAGCACCGGTCCCGAACGTCTCGATCCCGCCATGGGATGGCAAGGAGCGGCTCAACGTCCTGCTGATCGGGACCGATCAGCGGCCCAAGGAAGGGACGTACAACACCGACACGTTGATCGTGGTCTCGATCGATCCGCAGACCAAGCAGGTCGCCATGTTCAGCCTGCCGCGCGACACGGTCGACGTGCCTGTTCCGCCCGGACCGGCTCGACAGGCTTTCGGGCCCCTCTACACCAAGAAGATCAACGCCTGGTTCACATCGGTGCGCAATCGGGCGGATCTCTTCCCGGGCACAGACGTGACCCGTGGCTACAACGGCCTGAAGGCGATCATCGGCAACCTCTACGGGCTCGACATCAAGTACTTCGTCGAGGTCAACTTCGAGGGCTTCAAGTCCGTGGTCGATGCGCTCGGCGGAGTGACCATCAATGTGCAGATCCCGGTGGTCGATGATCGCTACCCGGGCGACAACGGGAGCCTCGAGCGGATCTACATCCCGAGCGGGATCCAGCACATGAACGGCGCCCAGGCGCTGCAGTACGCGCGGTCGCGCCACACCTCGTCCGACTTCGACCGCGGCCAGCGCCAGCAGCGGGTCCTGCTATCGCTCAAGGAGCAGGCCGATCCGCAGGATCTGATCCCGCGCCTTCCGGAGCTTGTGACGGCGCTCAAGAAGGCCGTTCGGACGGACGTCCCGGTCGACCAGCTCGATGACCTCCTTGGACTCGCGTCCAAGGTGGACACCAAGGACATTCGCTCGTACGTCTTCGCCCCACCGCTCTATCAGCAGGAATTCCAGTCCAGTCCGCGCGGCTACATCATCGTTCCGTACGTCGACAAGATCCGGGTCGCGGTCGGCGCGGCCTTCACCACGAATCCCGCCGACGAGGCGCTGCGCGAGAAGGTCGCCGAGGAAGCCGCGAGCGTCTGGGTCCTCAACAGCACCGGAGACGCCGACCGGGCGGCGCGACTTGCCGGATATCTCGAGTACTACGGGCTGGCCGCCTCGGCGCCTCGCCAGAAACCGTCCGGCGGCATCCGCACGGATACGGCGATCGTGGTCTACAACGGGGCCGAGATCCGGCTGGCCGGCACGATCGCCTATCTCGAGCAGACGTTCGGGGTCTCGGCGACGACCAGGACCGATGGTGCGATCCGGGCGGACGTCGTGGTCACGATCGGTCGCGGGACCCCGGATCTGCAGGCGCCGGTCGCACCGTAGCCAGGCGTTGGCCCCGCCGAAGGCGGCGACGCATGGCGACGACGCATGGATTCCAGTCACATTGGTCCAGGCAACCGTTCCTCGCGGGTGACTGCCGAGGAACCCAGGGAGCCTGGAGCTCGCGACAGTTCCCCCGCGAATCGGTTGGAGATTCTCGCGCTGCTGGAACCATGGGCCAGTCCTCGGCCCTTGTACCAGCCGGGCTGGAATCGTCCCAGGAGCGAACGGCCCAAGCGGCGGCCAATCCGCCGCCCGCGGTGACCGACTCGCCTATTCGATTGGGGTCAGCCAGTGGCTGTACTCGGGGAGCCGGCCGCGAACCGCATCGAAGTAGCGATCGCGCACGAGGCGGCTGATCGGGCCCACCTCGCCCGAGCCGACCGGCCGATGGTCCACCTCGATGACCGGCGAGACCTGGACGCCTGTTCCACACAGGAAGACCTCGTCGGCGACGTACAGCTCCGAGCGGTCGATCGAGCGCGTCTCCAGCGGGATGCCCTCGTTGACCAGCAGCTCCATCAACGCCTTGCGGGTGACACCTTCGAGCAGGTCGTCACTGACCGGCGGCGTCAGCGCGACACCATCTCGCACCACGAAGAGGTTCGCGGCGGACGCCTCGTTGACGTGACCGCTCCCGGTCAGCACGATCGCCTCGTCGAAGCCGTTGAGCTCGGCCTCGGACTTCTGGAAGGCCATGTTGACGTAGCCACCGACGATTTTGCCGCGCGCCGGCAGGGCCTCATCGGCGTTCCGTCGCCAGGATGAGGTCATCACCCGCACTCCGGCATCGGTCTCGATGTAGTTCCCGAACGGCACGGCGATGATGTATAGCTCGTTGTCGAGGTCGTGGAGCCGAACCCCGATCGCTCGAGTCGACTTGTAGAAGGACGGCCGGATGTAGGCGTCCTGATGGAAGTCGTTTCGCCGGATCGTCTCGACAATGAGTCGGGTCAGCTCGTCAACCGAGGGAACGTTCTTCATCAGGAGGATCCGGCAGGACTGGCGGATCCGCTCGACGTGTTCGCGCACCTTGACGCCGTAGAGGCGTCGCTGGTCCGGGTTCCAGTACGCCCGAATCCCCTCAAAGGTGGCCGTCCCGTACATGAAGGCGTGGGTCATGATGCTGACCTTCGCGTCGCGCATCGGGACCCAGGCGCCCTCGAAATAGCAGGTCAGGTCCTCGAGCGACGCGGCGCTCGGTGCGTGGTGCGGGCTGGTTGCCGGCGTCTCGGCAGCCTTCTCGGTGAGCATGCAACTGGCTCCTGTGGATGGTTGCGGGGAGTATATCAGCGGGCCTAGGCGCCTCAGCCCAGCACCTCAGCCCAGCACACCGCTCAGGACAGCGACGACGAGCGCGAGGTAGGCCAGGTAGAAGACCCCGCCGACGAGCAGCCCGCGGCCGCGCAGGACGCCCCGGCGTGCCATCGGGATGAAAATGAACGCCGATGACAGGAAGGCGATTCCGGCCGACGCGAACGCCACGTAGGTGCCGGGTGCCGCCACCCACGCATACGGGGCGAACACGAGTGCGACGACGGTGGGAATGGTGGACTGGAAGACCATGGCGCCGGTGATGTTGCCCATCGCCAGGGTGTCCTTGCCTTGGCGGACCCAGATCACGGAGTTGAACTTCTCCGGCAGCTCCGTGGCGATCGGCGCGATGACCAGGGCCAGCAGGACGCTGTCGATGCCGAGCTGGGTCGCCAGGTGCTCGACCGCATCGACGAAGAAGACGGCTCCAAGGACGATCAGTCCGAGCGCGGCCAAGACCTGCAGATTGACGACCCGCAGCCGTGGCACGACCGGATCGTCGTTGTGGGCCGCTCGGTCGAGCCGGTGGAAGCGCAACGGCGCGAGGTCCTCGAGGTCGACGTCGGGGTCGGCCTGGAAGTGGCCCTTGACATACCAGGCGTAGATCGCGATCAGGACGATGGCCACGATCCACTTCAGCCAGACCGGCTCGACCGGCAGGAACGCCGCGCCGATGGCGATCGCGTAGGCCATCGCGAAGTAGCGCATGTCGTGAGCGAGGACGCCGGTGTCCACGCGCATCGCGTCGCCGGACGCGCGGGCTTGCGCCACGACCAGGACCGCGACACCGGTGACGAACATGGCCAGCGTGGCCAGCATGAACGGTGCCCCCAGGATGGCTCCGATCCCGACCTCGTTGGCCGACTCGCCGCTTGCGAATAGGATCGCGATGATCGGAATCATCGTCTCGGGGAGCGCGGTTCCGACGGCGGCCAGGACGGACCCGACCGCGCCTTCGGCGAGCTCGAGCTTGCGCCCGAACCATTCGATCCCGTTGGTGAACAGCTCGGCTCCGAGCAGGATGACGACGAAGGCGAGGACGAGGGTCAGGACCTCCATCGTCAGATCGTCACAACGAGGGCGCTGCCGATGGCAACGGCGATGACCAGGAGAATCCCGGCCGCGACGCCGACCATCAACCAATCCTCATTGCGCGCATAGGCGAACAGCGCGACGGCGACCCGTGCGATCGGTGCCGCGATGACCGCCAGCAACCCGAGCCACAGGAACCCGGTTGGGTTCAACCCGAGCAGGTCCGATGGGAGCCGGCCGAGATCGAGGCCTGGTCCCCCAGAGAGGGGCGAGATGCCTGCCGCGATCAGCAGGCCAACCCCGACGAGCAACAGGACGACCGCGATGTACGTCGCGCCGATCAGCAGTCGCCCGATCAGCCGCTCGGCCTCGAACGCTCCGACTCGCGGCGGTCCGATCATCCGATCGCTCGGATCAGCATCTGGACCGCGGTGTAGCCGAGGACCACGACGAAAAGGAGCCGCAGGTGGCGCACATCGACACGGTGGCCGAGGCGTGACCCAGCCGTCGCGCCGACAAAGACACCGATCGCGGTCGGGCCGGCGACGTACGGATCGATCCCGCCATGGATCAGGTAGATGACCGCGCTGGCGGCGGCAGTGATCCCGATCATCATGTTGCTGGTCGCCGTGGCGACGCGCAGCGGAACACCCATCGAAAGGTGCATCAGGGGCACCTTGATGATGCCGCCGCCGATCCCGAGCAGGGCGGAGACGACCCCGGCGCCGGTCGCGCCGATGACCCCACGACCCAGGTTGCGGACCTGATAGCTCTCGCCCGCCAGCCGGTCCAGGATCGTTGGTCGAGAGGGCCCTTCCGGGTGGAGCTCGCCGTCGAAGTCGGCCATCTCGGCGCTCGATGGCGCCGTGTTGGACTGTGCCCTGAGCATCGTAATGGCCACATACCCGAGCAACGCAGCAAAGAGCAGCGACAGGAGCCGCTCATCGACGAGAAAGGCGATGGAACCGCCGACCAGAGCCCCTATCGCGGTGAACAACTCCAGGGACATGCCCAGCCGCAGGTTGGCGACGTGCCGCTCGAGATAGACCCCGGCCGCCGCGCTGCTGGTCATCATCACGCAGACCAGCGAGACCCCAACGGCCTCGCGCAGTGGCAGGCCGAACCCGAGCGTCAGCAGAGGCACGATCAGGATGCCGCCGCCCAGACCGAGCAGCGACCCGAAGACTCCCACGGCCGCCCCGCCGCCGATCATCCAGAGCCCGACGATCACCTCGGGCCTGCGCGGACCGGGGCCGACGCCCAGGATCGACCCGACATGGCGGACCGACTAGGGGCGGAGGTGCTGCGGCGCGTACGGGAGCAGGGCGACGTGACGGGCACGCTTGAGCGCGACCGCCAGTTCCCGCTGGTGACCGGCGCACGTGCCGGTCTTGCGGCGCGGCTCGATCTTCGCCCGCTCGGACAGGTATCGGCGGAGGCGGTTGACCTCCTTGTAGTCGATCTGGACCGTCTTGTCAGCGCAGAAGGCGCAGACCTTGCGGCGGCGCCGATCGCGATAGAAGTCGTCTCGTTTCTTGGCTCTCAGGGGAGGGGGCATGACTGAGCTCCTGATCAGAAGGGAAGGTCGTCGATGTCAGTGTCGTCGGCCGGCGGGCGCGAGCCGCCGCCGGAGAAGCCACCGGAGCTCGGGGCTGAGGGCGATCCAGCTCCGGGCGCGGCGCTGCCAGGTGCGCCGCTGAACGCAGCATCGTCCTCTCGCGGGCGCCGCTCCAGGCCAATCACGTTGTCCGCGGTGATGTCCAGCGAGGTCCGCTTCTGACCGTCGTTCCCCTCGAATTCGCGGGTGCGAAATCGGCCTTCCACGAAGACCCGGTTGCCCTTGCGCAGCTGCTCCGCAGCCCGTTCGGCGCGATCACCGAAGACGCTCACCCGGAACCAGTCGGTCTCTTCTGTCCACTCCCCGGTCTGCTGGTTCTTGGTGCTCTGGTTGACCGCGACCGTGAACTGGGTCACGGGCTTGCCGGTCGGGGTATAGCGCATCTCGGGGTCGCGCCCGAGATTGCCAATGATCATGACCTTGCAGAACGCCATCCGGGTGATCCTCCCTCAGTCGATGGCGGCCGGGGCCGCATCGCTCTCGGATTCGTCGATGAGCTCCGGGCGGTCGTCCTCGTCGTCCTCGTCGAGCCCGGAGGGCAGGTCCGCGTCATCGAGCGCCTCGCCCTCCTCGCCGTCTCGGAGGGAGGCCTTGATCGGGCGCTCGACGCGAGTCACCAGGTGGCGCAGAACCTCCTCGGTGATGAGCAGCGTGTGCTCGAGCTCGGCGATCGCCTCGGGCGGTGCCTCGAAGAGAATGATCTGGTACGAGCCCTCACGATGGCGATCGATTGGGTAGGCCAATCGTCGGCGCCCCCACGGGGCGACCTTCACGATCTGGCCGCCAGCCGTGACGATCTGACGGGTTGTTCTGTCGACCAGGGCCTGGCTCTTGTCGTCCGCCACATCGGGGCGGATCACAAGCATGAGCTCGTAGCGGCGCATACGCGCATCACTCCTTCCTGTGGGTATGCCCCGCTGACGGATCACCGGCACGGAGCGGAAAGGGTCAGGCGCGGAGTCTAGCACGAGCCTGCTCGAAGCTCCGCCTGGACCGCACGCCGTTGTATCCTCAGGACGATCCCGACAGAGCCGATCAACCCCACGGCTGCATTCAGCGGAGGCTTCGTGCCCGCCAGTTCCATTCTGCTCCTGGAATCCGACCTCGCCGCCGGTGCGTCCATCGAGGCGATCCTGGCCGGAGCCGCGTACACGGTCACACAGACCGCGAACCCCAACGAAGCGTTCCGCCTTGCTGCCGAGCACCAGCTCGTCATCCTGGACGTCGTCGAGGGTGTGCGAACCGCGATCGACATCTGCGCCGAGATTCGGGCAACCCCATCGATGGCCGCCGTGCCGGTCATGTGCATCAGCGCCAGTGACGACGTCGAAGAGCGAATCCGCTTCCTGGAGGCCGGTGCCGATGACGTCATGGCCCGCCCGTTCGACGCGCGCGAGCTCGAGGCCCGCGTCGAGGCGCTCCTGCTCCGCTTCCAGCGCTCCAGGGATCTGGCGCCGGTCATCTCCGCAGATGGCCTGGTCATGGCGAAGGCTCGCCGGGCGGTCGCCGTTTACAGCCCCAAGGGCGGGGTCGGAACGACGACGATCGCGACCAATGTCGCCGTCGCCGCCGCTGCAAAGCGGCCGGACAGAGTCGTCCTGGTCGATCTGGCGCTGCAGTTCGGAGGTGTCGCGACCCACCTGAATCTCCGCCCGACGCAGACGCTCGCCGACATCGTCCGCGACGACGCTGCCATGCGCGAGTCGGAGCTGATCCGCGCGTACGCTACGCCCCACGAGAGCGGCCTGCACGTCCTCGCGGCTCCGGCCGCGCCCGAAGCCGCCGAGACCGTCACGCCAACCCACGTGGCGAGAATCCTCGCGACCTTGCTCGCGGCCTACGAGTTGGTCGTGGTCGATGCGGGGTCGAGGCTCGATGAACGGGTCATGACCGTCTTCGAGACCGTCGAAACGGTCATCCTGCCGGTCTACCCGGAGATCGCCGCGCTCAATTCGATGCACACGCTGCTCGAGTACTTGAGCGAGACCGGCGCGGTCGGGTCGAAGGCGATGTTCGTGCTCAACAACGCGTTTGCTCGCGAAATCCTCAAGCCACGCGACGTTGAGAGCGCGCTCGGGTCAAAGGTGGCGTTCGAATTGCCGTACGACGCGTTCCTCTACCTCAAGGCGGTCAACGAGGGGATCCCGATCGTGATCGGCGCGCCTCGATCGGCAGCGGCCGAACGGTTCATTCGACTGAGCGACAGCGCCTTCGGTCAGGACGGACTCGCTGTGGCGCGGCATTCCGACGAGAAGAAGCCTGGCGGTCTGTTCCGGCGTCGCCGCTGAGCCACCTGCCGCGGCGCTGGATGCGTCACCCGGAAAAGGAGTGGGCGGTCCGATGGAACACCGCCGGGGGAACGATGTCTCTCCGGTTCGGACCGCCGCGGACGAACGTTAGACCGGACGTTGCGAGCTGGCCTATCGCTTGCGGGACCTCGGTCGTGTCGTCTTCGCGACACCTGGCGGGGGCACATGGCGAGTCGCCGCGGCACCCGACGCGAAGAGGGAGTGCCGGAGCCGAGATTCGAACTCGAACGCCCTTGCGGGCTGCGGAGTTTAAGTCCGCTGCGTCTGCCAATTCCGCCACTCCGGCCCAGGCAAGGGTAGTCGAAGACCCACGCCGATTCATCGATCGTCCGGTGGGTTGATGCTCAGAGGTGGAGGCGACGACCGGATTCGAACCGGTGAATAGAGGTTTTGCAGACCTCCGCCTTGGCCACTTGGGTACGTCGCCTCGTGACGCTGCCGGGCGGGGACCCGACGATGTCACTGTATCGCGCCAGCCGGAGCCGCGGGCACCGCGACTACTGCGGCCCAACCATGGATCGTGGCTGCCCCTCGAGGATTC
>CAYLSK010000013.1:0-16971 GCA_964385975.1 uncultured Anaerolineaceae bacterium
CCGAACCGGAGACCCACCATGAGCGATCGCGATCAGGCTCATCCCGCCAAGAATCCCCTGCTCGCCGAGTTGGAGGCGATGGTCCGGGACGGTCGGATCGACACGCTCATCGTGGCCATCACGGACATGCAGGGTCGGTTGATGGGCAAGCGAGTCCAGGCCCAGGCCTTCCTCAATGGCGTCATCGACCACGGTGCGCACTTCTGTACCTACCTGCTGGGTACGGACATGGAGATGAACACGCCGGACGGCTTCGCTCTCATGAACTGGGAGACGGGCTACGGCGACTGGATCGCCGACCCGGTCTGGGACACGCTTCGGGTCCTGCCGTGGCTCGAGAAGACGGCGATGGTCCTGGGCGACGCGACCGACGAGGAGACCCAGGCAGAGATTCCGATCGCCCCCCGGACCATCCTCAAGCGACAGGTCGACGGGGCGGCTGGCGTTGGCTATGCGGTCAAGGCGGGCTCCGAATTCGAGTACTACGTCCTCAAGGAGTCGTGGGAGGAGTCGAACCGGCGCGGCTGGGCAATCCCGGAGCGCTTCGGCTACTACAACGAGGACTACCACCTCCTCCAGGCGACGAAGGCCGAGCCGCTCCATCGGCTGCTGCGCAATCAGATGACCGAGGCGCGCATCCCGATCGAGTTCAGCAAGGGCGAGGCCGCGCCAGGCCAGCACGAGGTCAACATCCGCTACGACCACGTCCTGGAGTCGGCCGATCGGAGCGTGATCTTCAAGCACGGCGCCAAGGAGATCGCCTACCTGAACGGCTGGGGGATCACCTTCATGGCCAAGCCGGACGCCTCGTGGACAGGCTCGTCCGGCCATCTGCACATGAGCCTCTGGGACACCGTCGACGATCGTTCGCTGACGCACGATCCGGCGGCCGGCCTGCCCTACGGCATGAGCAAGGTGTTCAGCCAATTCGTGGCCGGGATGATGCAGCTGTCGCGCGAGCTGGCGATCTTCATCGCCCCGAACATCAACTCGTACAAGCGCTACGCGTCGCTGTCGTGGGCGCCCGTCAACGTGGTCTGGGGACGGGACAACCGGACGACCGGCTTCCGGCTGGTTGGCCACGGGTCGGCGCTTCACGTCGAGGATCGCTTCCCGGGCGGCGACATGAACGCCTATCTGACCTACGCCGCGATGATCGGCGCCGGCCTCTACGGGATCGAGCACGAGCTGGCCCTTGAGCCCGAATTCAAGGGCAACGGCTACGTCGCGACCGGTCATCCACGGATGCCGCGAGCCTTGTACGAAGCGATCTGGGAGCTCGAGCGAAGCGAGGCCGCGGTCGAGATTTTCGGCCAGGACGTCGTGGATCACTACCTCAACGCCGCCCGCTACGAGCAGCAGGTCTACGACTCGGTCGTCCACTCGTGGGATCGCCAGCGCTATCTCGAGCGGAGCTAGACGTTCGGGCCGAGCGGGGGGCTGGTCTCGGTCAAGGTGAATCGCAATAGCTCAAACCAAGCGGAACGAACTCCGCCGAGTAGAGTCAGGGGCGGTTAGCGCGAAACCCTTGGGGGGCGTCATGTTGTTTCGTCGCCACGCGTCGTTGCCCATCGCGCTGCTCCTCTCAAGTGCGCTCTTGGTGCCGCTCCCGGTCGAGGGACGCCAGGGCCAGGGCCAACTCCGCGGAGGTTTGTCATCACTCGCGCTGGGCCATCGGTCGATCGACGCGTCGATCGAGTCTCGTTCCAACGCCGGCGCACGCGAGATCGCGGTCTCGATTGACGTTGGAGCTGCGCGTGGTCCACTGACACGCTCGAGGCTTCGGGCAGCCGGCCTCACGACGAGAGGCTCCTGGAGCACGACGATCGAAGGCTACATCGCACCATCACGCCTCATCGAGCTCGCTCGGGTCAGCGGCGTCCGCTCGATCAGCCCGATCCGGCGCCCGCTCGAAGCGAGCTTCGTCGGACCGGCGCCGGCACTCCACGGCGCGACCCCATGGCAACAGCTGGGCTTTCGCGGGACTGGGGTCAAGGTCGGCATTCTCGACAGCGGTTTCGATGGGTTCGCCGGGCTCATGGGCCTCGAGCTCCCGGCTTCCGTCGAGGCACGCTGCTACGCGCAGATCGGGGTCTCGTCGGCGACCCTTGCCGACTGCGTGACGCCGGGCGTCACCCACGGCACCGCCGTGGCGGAGTCGATCATCGACATGGCGCCCGGCGCGTCGCTCTACGTCTCGAACGCGCACTCGCGGGCCGACTTCGCTGCCACCATCAGCTGGATGACAGCGGCGGGCGTGCGGATCATCAACTTCTCGCAGGGGGTAGTGGGCGAGGGCATGGGCGACGGTACGAGCCCCTACTCGAACTCCACCTATTCGCTCGTCGACCTCGCGGTTGTTGGCGGCGCGCTGTTTGTCGCGTCGGCTGGCAATGCCGGCCTGACGAGCTGGATGGGTCCACCGACGGACGCGGATGCGAACGGGTGGGTCGACTTCGCGCCAGGTGTCGAGAGGGACAGTCTCGATCTGGCAGCCGGCGACGAGATCGTCGCGGCGATTCGCTGGGCCAGCGTCGGGTCCGATTACGACCTCTCCGTATGGCAAGGAGACACGAAGGTCGCCGAGTCCGCCGACCACCAGTCAGAGACCGGCGACCCATCCGAGGTGATTGATTTCACCGCGCCGTCCACCGGGACCTACAGGATCGCCCTATGGCACCGGGCCGGGCCGGGCGCGCCGACGGTGCGCCTGATGGTTCTGACTGCGGCAGACACGACGCTGACGTACCACACGACCGCGGGCTCGCTCCCAACGCCGGCGGATTCCCGGAACGCCGGGTTCCTCGCCGTGGGTGCCGTCGACTACCGGTCGCCCACGATCATCGAGCCATACAGCTCTCAAGGCCCGACCCTCGATGGGCGCACGAAGCCCGATCTCGTCGCCGTCGACTGCGCTCCGACGACGATCGAACCCGAGTTCTGCGGCACGAGCGAATCAGCCCCGTTCGTCAGTGGGGCGGCAGCCTTGCTGGTCGAGGCCAACCCCGCGACAACGCCGGCTCAGTTGGCCGACTACCTTCGTTCTCACGCGACGTCCATCGGCTCTCCAGTCCCGAACAACGCGACTGGCTTCGGCCTCCTCGCGCTTGGCCCGTTATCTGTAGCAGTACCCGCCGCCCTCGCGTTCCTGGCTCCGGCTGCATCGGGCGCCGCGGGCTCGTCGCTCCTCGGCCAGCCAGTCGTTGGAATCCTCGATGCGTCGGGCCACCTCGTCACGAGCGGCCCGGGAGCGGCCCTGGCCATCACACTCAGCGTGGTGACGAACGCCGGTGGCGGAGCGCTCGCCTGTCCCACCGGATTGACCGCGGTCGCGGCCGGCGGCGTCGCGCGGTTCGCCGGATGCGCGATCGGTGCACCGGGGTCAGGCTATGTGTTACGGGCGGACGCGACGGGCGTGGCGGGCGCGGTCGGGGCGCCGTTCGCCGTCGCCGCGGCGGGCTCGCCACCGACTCTGACCCTGTCGGTGTCGGCGGCCGCGATCACCATCGGTGGCGCAGTTGGGCTGACCGCGCAGGGGGGGCTCCCTGGCGGCGCGAACCTCGCGATCGACGCCGAGGCGGGTTCAGGTAGCATCTACACCGAGCTTGGCGCGAACACGACCGACGCGTCGGGGCTGGCGGCCTGGACAGCCAAGCCGCTGGTCAACTCCGACTACCGCGTTCGGACGACGGCGCCGGGGACCGGCCTGGTCGAGGTGAGCGCCCCGTCGCACGTCCGGGTGAACGCGATCGCGACCCTGGCGTCGTCACTCACCTCAGGCCGGACCATCATCCGGACAACGAAGATCACGCTCACAACCACGATCCGTCCGATCGGCACGCTTGTCGCCCGTGGACGCGCGCGGTTCGATGTCATGCAACGAACGAGCTTGGGCTGGACACGCCGTCGCACGCTCTACGCGAACGCAGATTCCGCCGGGCGCGCCCGGGTGGTCATGACCCTGCCCTCAGTTGGTTCGTGGTGGATCCGCTCGCGTGCCGAACCCACTGGGACGAATGGTGCGTCCGCCTGGACGAGTGGAGTCCGATACACCGTCAAGCGGTGACCGGCATCGACGCGTGCCACCCAGACCGGCGCTAGTCGGCCGCGGCCACCTCTTGAAGCCGCCGGGCGACGTCGACGTGGCCGGCCGCCTCGGCGGTCGCCGCGGGCGTCTCCCCGGTGTCAGTCAACGCGCTCGGGTCCGCCTGGGCCGACAGGAACAGCTCGACCATCTCCGGGTCGCCGTTCTGAGCCGCGGCATGAAGTGGCGTGAAGCCGCCCCCCTGCCGGGCGTTGACGTCGGCCCCGACCGCCAGCAGCAATCGACAGACCTCGAGATGTCGGTTGGCGGCCGCGCTGTGGAGCGGTTGCACCCGGATCGGGTTATCGGCGTACGCGTCGACCCGGGCACCGGCTTCGAGCAGGATCCGAGCCACTTCGAGCTTTCCGAAGAAGGCCGCGAAGTGAAGCGCCGTAAAGCCGTCCGCGGACCGGGCGGTCGCCAGCGACGGGTCGTCACGGAGGCGGTCACGAAGGCGATCGACGTAGCCGAGCGCGGCGGATTCGTAGACGTCCAGCTCCGGGTCCCCGCGCAGGAGCGCGTCGGTCACGGCACGATCGGACCGATAGCGGGCAAGCATGAGTGCCGACACGCCGTCGACGTCGCGCGAGCTCGACAGCGCCGGCTCGGCGGTGACCAGTTCGGCTACCCGGGTCGCGTCGCCGGCCTTGACGGCGGCGATGAGCTCAGCGTCGCTTGGCATGTGATCATCGTAATTCGCACCGGAGACGCCCGGCGGGCAGCTTGGCCGGGCGCTACTCTGACGCCGACGCGAACGTGAGAGGAGTGCCATGCGGCTCGAGGGCAAGGTCACGATCATCACTGGCGCGGGGAGTGGGATGGGCCGCGTGGCGGCCCAGCTGTTCTCCGCCCAGGGCGCCCGGATCGTGGTCGCCGAGTACAGCGAAGCGGCCGGCACTGAAACCGTAGGCCTGGTGCGGGAAGCCGGTGGGGAGGCGACATTCGTCAGGACGGACGTCTCTAATGAGGCCGACGCGAAGGCGATGGTCGATCACGCCGTTGCCACCTATGGCCGGCTGGACTGCCTCTACAACAACGCCGGCGTCATGCCCGAGGCCGATCATTCGGTGACCGACACGGACGTGGCGACCTGGGACGCAGTGATGGCGGTCAACGTCCGCGGCGTCTTCCTGGGCTGCAAGCACGCGATCCCGGCGATGATCGCCGGCGGGGGTGGCTCGATCATCAACATCGCCAGCTTCGTGGCGATCCTGGGCTGCAGCGTGCCACAGGATGCCTACACGGCGTCGAAGGGCGCCGTGCTGTCGCTGACCCGGAGCCTGGCCGTCCAGTTCGGTCCGCACGGCGTCCGCACGAACGCGATCTGCCCAGGGCCCGTCGAGACCCCGATGCTGATGGACTGGCTGCTCAAGGACGAGGCCGCCAAGCAGCTCCGCCTGGCGCGTAATCCGAGCGGACGATTCGGCAAGCCCGAAGAGATCGTCAACATGGCGGTCTACCTCGCCTCCGACGAGTCGCGCTGGACGAACGGCGCCTCACTGGTCGTCGACGGCGGCATCACCGTCAACTACTTCTGATCCGTGGGGGCAGGTCGATGACGGAGGCACTGCCGGAGGTGGCAAGCGGCCGGATCGCCATCGGCATCGACGTCGGTGGCAGCGGGATCAAGGCAGCCGTCGTGGACGTGGAGGCTGGCCAGCTTCGCTCCGAGAGGCTGCGCATCGCGACCCCGAACCCGTCCACGCCCGAGGCCGTCATCGGGACGATCGGCCGGATGGTCAAGCGGCTGGCCAAGGCCGGTGGGTTGGGCGCAGCGACACCGGTCGGGGTGGGCCTGCCCGGTGTGACGATGGACGGAACAATCAAGTTCGCCGGCAACATCGATCAGACCTGGATCGAGTTTCCGGTGGTGGAGCGCCTCCGGAAGGCGACCGGCCACCCGGTCAGCATCGTCAACGATGCCGACGCCGCGGGCATCGCCGAGACGCGCTTCGGGGTTGGCCGAGACCGGCCGGGCGTGGTGATCTTCCTGACGCTCGGCACCGGGGTCGGCTCGGGCGTCTTCGTGGACGGCGTCCTGGTCCCGAACACCGAATTCGGCCAGATGGAGATCCGCGGTCGCCCTGCAGAGCGGCGATCGGCAGCGGCCGCCCGGGTCCGGCGCGGGTTGTCCTGGAAGGCCTGGGCGCAGGACCTCGACGAACACCTCGACCGGATCGACAAGCTGATGTGGCCGAATCTGATGATCCTGGGCGGTGGGGTCAGCAAGCAGGGCGATCGGTTCATTCCGCGCCTGACCGTGCGTTGCCCGGTGGTGGCGGCGCAGCTGCGCAACGACGCCGGGATCATCGGGGCCGCGATCGTGGCGGCAGAGGCCTCGCCGCTCGATCCTCTGGTCGCCGTCGACCAGGTCGGTCGGTAGGTCGGGCTCGCCTCCGAGCGTATCATTGCGGACCCATACCGCCCACCCGAGGGACCCCGATGACGACACCCACGGCCGCACCTTCCGCATCCATCGCCACTCGGATGATCATCGGCGGCGAGCCCGTCGAGGCAGCCGACGGGCAGACCTTCGATGTGGTCAACCCGGCCACCGGCAAGGTGATCGCCACCGCTCCACAGGGCGGGCCGGCGGACGTCGACCGGGCCGTGCTGGCGGCTCGTCGGGCATTCGACGACCGCAAGGGATGGGCGACTTGGGCGGCCGGCAAGCGCGGCCGAGCCCTGGCGAAGCTGGCGGCCCTGATCAAGGAGCACACCGAGGAGCTGGCCCAGCTCGAGAGTCGCAACGTGGGCAAGCCCATCTCCGGTGCCCGGGGCGAGGTTACCGGGGCGAGCCTAGTCTTCGACTACTACGCGGGCGCCGCCAACAAGATCTTCGGCCAGACGATCCCGGTCTCCAAGCCCGGGCTGGACCTGACCCTGCGCGAACCGATCGGGGTGGTCGGCCTCATCGTTCCATGGAACTTCCCTCTGCTGATGGCCTCCTGGAAGGTGGCACCGGCCCTGGCGGCCGGGAACACAGCGATCCTGAAGCCGGCGAGCTACTCGCCGCTGACCGCGATCCGGCTCGCCGAGCTCGCCCTCGAGGCAGGGATCCCGGCCGGCGTGCTCAACGTGGTGACCGGCCCTGGCGGCTCAGCTGGGGCCGCCATCGCGGCGCATCCCGGAATCGGCAAGGTCGCGTTCACCGGCGAGACGACCACCGGTCAGGAGATCATGCGGCTGGCCTCAGGCAACGTGAAGAAGATCTCGCTCGAGCTCGGCGGCAAGAGCCCGAACATCGTGTTTGCCGATGCGGACCTCGAGAAGTTCGCCCGCGAGTCGCCCTATTCGGTCTTCGACAACACCGGCCAGGATTGCTGCGCCCGCAGCCGGATCCTGGTCGAGCGCTCGGCTCACGAGCGGGTCGTGGAGCTGTTCGCGGCCGCGACGCGCAACGTCAAGGTCGGCGACCCGGCCGACGAGGCCACCGAGGTCGGCACGCTCGTCAGCTTCAAGCAGCGTGACCGGGTCAAGGACTACATCGAGATCGGACTGGCCGAGGGCGCCACGCTGGTCGTGGGCGGTGGCGAACCGCAGGACCCTGCCCTGGCCGACGGCGCCTACCTGATGCCGACCGTCTTCGACGGCGTCTCCAACGAGATGCGGATCGCCCGCGAAGAGATCTTCGGACCGGTGGTCTCGGTCATCGCCTTCGACAGCGAGGAAGAGGCGCTTCGAATTGCCAACGCCACGCCGTACGGGCTGTCCGGCTCGATCTGGAGCCGTGACATCGGCAAGGCGCTGCGCACCGCGAAAGGCCTGCAGGCCGGCGTGATCAGCGTGAACTCGAACAGCTCGGTCCACACCGAGGCTCCGTTCGGCGGCTACAAGATGTCGGGGATCGGGCGGGAGCTGGGGATGTCCGCCCTCGACCTCTACACCGAGACAAAGAACGTCTTCATCGACCTCACCTGACGATCGCCGGCTGGCCGCCACGATGGACCGACCCGGCGAGATCGAGCTCACGCCGGTCTCCGTGCCGGTGGAGAGGATCGGAGGTCCATCGGGCCGCCGCACCAAGCTTGTGCTTGCCGGCTGGGCCCTGGGACTGGCGGGCGTCGCCGCGCTCGGCTTGAGCGGTCATCAGCCCGCCCTGGATGCCGCCAGCGTGTCTGTCGCCGACACCGCTTCCCCACCGCCAAAGCCGGCCGCTACGAACCGGGTCCCGGCAACCCAACGGATCGCCCAATCGGCGATCACCCCGCAGCGGACCCTCGGCGACGACGGCCTGGTCGGCGGGATCGTCTTCGGCGACAACGTGCGATGGGCGGGCGATCCACCCTAGAGCCAGCCTCCGTCGCCCGGGCGCAACTTCGGGTGGCGCAGGTCGATCCAGTCACGGAGCGCCCAGATCGTGGTCTTGAAAGCGATCTCGGGCCACGGAATGGCTTCGGGCGCGAAGGCGACGATCTCGGTGGCCTCGGGGGTCGGGGCCGCCGTTCCGCCGGTGATGCGGGCCTCGAAGACGATCGTGACCACGGTTGCCTCGAGTCGAGTGTAGAGCCCCACGATCTCGCCTGGCTCGACGAGCAGGCCGGTCTCCTCCCAGGTCTCGCGGATCGCCGCCTGGTTGACCGTTTCGTCGACCTCGAGGAAGCCGCCAGGTTGTGCCCACGAACCTCGGCCAGGCTCAATGCCGCGCCGGATCAGGACGATCTCGCCCGCGTCGGTGATCGGCAACGTGGTGACCACGAGCCGCGGGTTGACATACGCGATGTGATTGCAGTCGGCGCAGGCGAGCCGATGGCGGTCCTCGCCGGGCACGGTCCCGAATCGAAGCTGGCCTCCACAGCGCGTGCAGAAGTTGAGGTTCTGGGCCATCCAGACCGGCACGCCTCGTCCGGACGGCAGGTCCGTGGATCGCCCGTCCCGGCCTCGATCGAAGCCCTCGTCCATCAGCGCAACGCCAAGCCCATCACGCCAGGAGGATCGCGATCGAGGCGGCGATGAGCGCGGCCAGGCCAATCAGGCTGACGACGACCCAGGCGAGGCGGAAGAGACCCCGGCCCCGGTCGATCGGCATCCAGGCCCAGGCCGAGCGCCAGATGCGCAGGGCGGCATCGACGGTCGTGATCGTGAGCAGCGGGGCAGCCAACGCCACGCTGAGCTTGACCAGCGGGCTGCCGAGCGAGGCGCCGAGCTCGAGCGCAGTGATCGCAACCGCCCCGCAGATGAGCACGACGACGCTCAGGTTGATGTACTGGGATTGGAGCGGCGTGGGCGCAGCTTCGGGAACCGAGCGCGGCGGCAGGCCCTGAAGGCTCGGCGGCAGGGAAGACGAGCGGTCGAGGACTGGCATGCCGGGTTCCCAGCGCTCGTCGTCCATCGTGCCCGAGTGTAACGACGGCCTCCGAATCAAACCGAGCGCGTTTCGGCAGCCTGGGTGTCGTCGACCGGGACAGAGCAGGTTGGGCACCACCAGCGCGTCTCCAGAGCGGTGCCGCATGGTTCGTGATGGAGTGGCTCCGCGGCCTCAGATCGGCGAGCGCCCCAGTCGGCCAGCAGCCGGAGCGCGGAGGCCAGCTCCCGCCCCTCAGCGGCCAGGGCATAGGACATGCGAGGCGGTCGCTGTTGGTACGGCGTTGTGACGATGATCCGCTCCCGCTCCAGGCGGCGCAGCCGATCCGTGAGGATGTTCGGCGCGATCGCCGGGAGCGCCCCCGCGAGCTCGTTGAAGCGGCGCGCCCCATCGAGCAGCGCCTCGACGAGGAGGAGGCTCCAGCGGTCGCCGACGCGTTCGAGGGCCACTTCGAGCGGCGATGGCGCGCGGCGATCGGCCGGGTCGGGCATGGGCTCGATGGTAGGGGCGAGATCAGGGCTTGTCACGGCGATCAGTCAGTTGTAGATTGCAAGTCGCAAGTCTATTGCAGTAATCCAGCCATCGGAGCACAGAACCCCATGAGCGTCATCGAAGAGCTCCAGACCGCCGTCAGCTCGATCGCCGAGCGCGTCGGTCCATCCATCGTCGGGATCGGTCGCGGGACACGCGGATCGGGCGTGGTCATCGGCGCGGGCAAGGTCTTGACCAACGCCCACAACCTGCGCGGCGACGAGGTGACCGTCACGTTCGCCGACGGACGGCGCACGCGCGGGTCAGTCGCGGGATTCGATGGCGACGGGGACCTCGCCGTGATCGACGTCGACACGGCAGGTGCGGCCGCTCTCGAATGGGGCGATGGCGCCGGACTGTCGGTCGGAAGGGCCGTCTTTGGGGCTGGCGCCAGCCATGACGGCGGCACGCGCGTGACCTTCGGTCTCGTCTCGGCCATCGCTCGCGAGTTCCGCGGTCCCGGCGGCCGGCGGATCGACGGCAGCGTCGAGCACACGGCGCCGCTCGCGCCCGGATCGTCCGGTGGAGCGATCGTCGATGCCGATGGCCGGCTGGTGGGCCTCAACACGAATCGGATTGGCGAGGGCTTCTACCTGGCACTCCCCGCCGACGATGGCCTGCGCGCCCGGGTCGATGCCCTCTCCCGGGGCGAGTCGCCGAAGCGCGCCCGCCTCGGCGTCGCGGTCGCCCCGTCGCACGTCGCGCGGCGGATGCGCCGCTCGGTCGGCCTGCCGGAGCGTGACGGCGTCCTCGTCCGTGGCGTCGAGGAGGGCAGCCTCGCGGCCGCTGCCGGGATCGAGGCGGGCGACCTGATCGTCGAGGCCGGCGGGCGGGCGATCGAGGCGGCAGACGATCTCCTCGCTGCACTGGACGCGCTCGATCTCCCGTTCGACGTCAAGCTGGTTCGCGGCAGCGACGAACGGACCGTCCGGGTGGGCGGCGGTGCTGCGGCGACCGGGGAGGCCTGACCGCGGTGGTCGCCCTGGCGCCTCGACCGGACGCCGCACGGTCCTTCGATGAGGACGCGGACGACGATGTCGCCCTCGATGCCTACTCGGTCGCCGTTTCGACGGCGGCCGAGCGGCTGATCCCTTCGGTCGCCAGCCTGCGCGTCACCCGCCAGGTCGGTGGCTGGTCGGGTGGTGGGGCCGGCTCGGCGGTCGCCATCGAACCTGTTGGTTACCTCGTGACGTCCGCACACGTGGTCGCCGGCGCTGACCGCGGTACCGCAACGTTTGTGGACGGCTCGGAGCTAGAGTTCCGGGTCGTCGGTCGCGACCCGCTGTCGGACCTCGCCGTGCTCCGGACAAGCGGCGGCGATCCGCGTCCTGCCCCGCTCGGCGACGCCGACCGGCTGCGTGTCGGGCAACTCGTCGTCGCGATCGGGAATCCGCTCGGATTTGCCGGCACGGTGACGGCCGGCGTGGTCAGCGCGCTCGGCCGATCACTGGCGGCGCGCGATGGCCGAACGAGCCGGATGGTCGAAAACGTGATCCAGACCGACGCCGCGCTCAACCCCGGCAACTCGGGCGGCGCGCTGGGTGACTCTCGTGGTCGGGTCGTCGGAATCAACACCGCGGTCGCCGGAATCGGCCTCGGTCTGGCTGTCCCGATCAATTCGGCGACGCGCCGGATCCTCGACGCGCTGATCGTCGACGGCCGGGTCCGGCGCGCCTTCCTCGGCATCGTCGGAGGCGTGCGTCCGCTCGGCGAGGCGAGCGCCGAACACGTGGGCCGGCGGCACGGCCTGGAGGTCGTCCAGCTGCTCGAGCCGAGCCCCGCGGCGAACGCCGGCCTGCGCGTCGGTGACATCGTGGTCGACCTGGACGGGATCCCGATCGAAGGGGTAGGCGACCTCCAGCGGCGGCTCATCGGCGAGGTCATCGGCGGCCGGCTCGACATGACCATCGAGCGCGGTGGCGAGCTGCGGTCGATCTCGGTCAGTCCGGTCGAGCTGGCTTTCTAGTCGACGGCCAACCGGCGGCGTCGAAGCCCGGCCGCACCGGCCCTCGACCGGGTAGCATCCGGCTGACCGATGACAGGCCAGCCAGTGACCCGGCTCGTGCTCGACGATCGATTCGAGCGCCTCGTTCGGGCGGAGGCTTGCCTCGAGTCGCTGGCCGGTGGGGCGATCTGGGCCGAGGGCCCGGTCTACCTGCCGGACGAGGATGCGGTCGTCTGGAGCGACGTGCGCAGCGACCGAGTCCTTCGTTGGTCGGTCGCCGACGGCCTTAGCGAGCTGTACGCGCCGGGCGACTTTGCGAACGGTCACACGCTGGACCGCGACGGGCGGATCCTGGCCTGCGAGCACGGAACTCGTCGCGTCGCCCGCTACGAGGCGGACGGCACGCGCACGACGGTCGTCGACCGCTACCAAGGCCACCGACTCAACTCGCCGAACGATCTGATCGTGGCGTCCGACGGCGCGGTCTGGTTCACCGATCCCCCCTACGGGATCCTCGACGACAACGAGGGCCATCGGGCGGACTCGGAGCTTGGGGGCTGCTACGTCTTCCGGGTCGAAGCGGGGAATGGCGAGCTGACCGTGGTCAGCGACGTCATGGAGCACCCGAACGGACTGGCCTTCTCACCGGATGAGTCCGTGCTCTACGTGACGGACACCTCGGCCGCGCGCACCCCGGGTGGCAACCATCACATCCTGGCATTCGACGTGGTCGACGGTCGGACGCTGGCGAACCCTCGGGTTTTCGCGGTCATGGAACCCGGGCTCGCGGACGGCCTGCGGATCGACGTCGACGGGAATGTGTGGACATCCGCGGGCGACGGGATCCATGTCCTGGATGCCCAGGGCGTCAACCTTGGGCGAATCCTGTTGCCCGAGGCGGCCAGCAACCTTGTCTTCGGGGGGCGCGACGGGCAGCGACTCTTCATCACCGCGACCTCGACGCTCTGGTCCGTTCAGGTGGGGATTCGCGGGGCGGTCACCCCCTGGGTCTCCGATGGGCCTAGCAAGTAGGCTCGAGCCCGAGCACCACCACCGACCATCGCCCTTGGGTCATCGCCATCACCGCCGGGTGATCTCTATCGCCGTCGGGTGATCGCCTGAGGCCCCGGGGACCCTGGGCGCCCCATCCGGCCCAGCCAATGTGGATATCACCCAAGGGAGATCGTCAGGACGGGTCGTCTCCCTCGCCGCCTGGGTCCCCGGCGTCCTCCAGGACCGCCTGGGTCTGACGGGCTCGCCATGTCGCCAGGCGTTGCGCCAGGCCATCGTCGGACAGCGCGAGGATGGAAGCCGCGAGCAATCCGGCATTCGTGGCATTCCCGATCGCGACGGTGGCGACCGGCACGCCGCGCGGCATCTGGACGATCGAGAGAAGCGAGTCCAATCCGCCCAGGTGCTCGGTCGGAATGGGAACGCCGATGACCGGCAGCGCGGTCTTGGCCGCCAGCATCCCCGGCAGGTGGGCCGCGCCGCCAGCACCGGCCACGATCACCCGGATACCCCGCCCCGCCGCGCCCTCCGCGTAGCTGAACAACCGATCCGGGGTCCGATGTGCGGAGACGACCTTGAGCTCGGAGGGGACGCCAAGCTCGTCGAGAATGGCAACGGCCGCCTCGAGGATCGGGAAGTCCGATCGGCTGCCACCCACGATCCCCACCACCGGACCAACATCGCGGCGCGGGGATCCGCTCATGTTGCCTCCTCGTCTTCTTCTTCGGTAGTGTCGTCCGCCCAGCGCAGGCCGGCATGCGCCGCTCGTGCCCGTTCGAGCGCTTCCTCGACGCTCCCGCCGAGCGCGGTGAGGTGTCCCATCTTGCGACGCTCGAAGACGCGCCGCTTGTCGTAGACGTGGAGGTGGACCCCTGGATCGGCGAGCGCGGCGGCCGCACCGAGGAGCCGTGCCGGCCTGCGCGGTCCCGTGCCCAGCAGGTTGACCATCGCGGACGGGGCCAGCGCGGCCGGCGAGCCGAGCGAGAGGCCGCAGATCGCCCGGATGTGCTGCTCGAACTGCGAGGTCGAAGCCCCTTCGATGGTCCAGTGGCCGCTGTTGTGGACGCGCGGCGCGAGCTCGTTGACCAGGATCGAGCCGTCGCCGAGCAGGAAGAGCTCGGCGGTCAGCGTGCCGCACAGATCCATCGCCGCCGCCAGCCGCTCCCCGATCACTGTGGCACGCTCGGCGACGGCGGAGCTGACCGGCGCGGGCGCCACCGATTCGACGAGGATCCCCGCATCATGCAGGTTCCGGGCGATCGGGAAGGTCGCGGTCCGACCACGAACGTCGCACGCCAGCACGATCGACAATTCGGCCTCGAACTTCAGCTCGCGTTCCGCCAACAGTGGGGTGCCGGCCGGGCGCCCCAACCTGTCCCAGGCATCGTCCAGGTCGCCAACGTGCACGATTCGGAGCTGCCCCCGACCGTCGTAGCCGCCGATCGGAAGCTTGAGCCGGAGCGGCAGGCCGAGCGCCGCCGCCGCCACGCGAGCCTCATCCGGCGATCGAACCTCGCGCCACGGCGCCACGGGAACGCCGGTCTCCTCGACGAAGCGACGCTCGGCGAGGCGGTCCTGGGTGACCGTCAATGGTCGGTGTCCCGGCCGGACGGGCAGTCGGGTCTCGAGTGCCTCCACGACCCCCGCCGCAACGTGTTCGAGCTCGTAGGTCACGACCTCGCTGCGATCGGCCAGCCGCAGGGCCGCACCAACGTCGTCGTACGACCCCACCACCACCCGGTCAGCCACGGAAGCCGCGGGGCAGTCCGGGTCCGGGTCGAGGACAGCGATCCGGTAACCCATCGCCCGCGCCGCGAGGGCGAGCATCCGTCCGAGCTGGCCGCCGCCCAGGATCCCGATGACCGCGGGAGGCAGGATCGGCATCGGGTCGTCCACCATTCGAGTGTAGGCGGCCCGGACCACCGCTAACCTCTCGGTCATGCGACACCGCTCCCGGCCCGTGCGCCACGTCGTCCTGGTTGGGCTGACGAAGCCGTCGCGCGAAGCGTCGAGGCACTCGGCTAGCATCCGGCCATGACCGTGCGAACGCCGCTCATCCTCGACGTCGACACCGGGATCGACGACAGCCTGGCCCTCCTGTACGCGGCAGCGTCGCCGGATGCCGAGCTGGTAGCGGTCACCTGCGTCTCGGGCAACATCGAGGCCCGGCAGGTCGCGATCAACAGCCGTGCCGTCCTCGAGCTCGCCGGCCGAACCGACGTGGAGGTCGCGCTTGGCCGCGAGGTCCCGCTGGTCCGACCGCTGGAGACGACGCCTGAGACGCACGGCCCCCAGGGCCTGGGACACGCGGAGCTGCCGCCGCCCAGCCGGCCACTGTCGGAACGTCACGCCGTGAACCTGATCGTCGACGAGGCCCGCCGTCGACCAGGCGAGATCATGCTCGTCACCCTGGGGCCGCTGACCAATCTGGCCCTCGCACTCGAGCGCGAGCCGGCCCTGCCGCGCCTGCTTCGCGGCTACACCCTGATGGGCGGCGCGTACGGGGTGTCCGGCAACACGACCCCGACCACCGAGTGGAACATCCACTGCGATCCCGAGGCGGCCAGGATCGTCTTTCGGACCTGGGCGGACGCGATGGCCGCCGATCCATCGATCCTGCGACCGTTGGCCCTGGGACTCGACGTGACCGAACAGGCGAAGATCGTGCCGGACGACGTCGTCCGGCTGGCGCGCCGGGCCGGGAGCACGCCCGACGATTCGATCGCGCTCGCCCGCGGCGAGGACCCAATGCTGGCGACCCGATCCGCAGCCAGCAATCCGGTCGTTCGGTATGTCGCCGACGCGCTGCGCTTCTACATGGAGTTCCACGCGCAACACGACGGGTTTTATGGCGCTTTCATCCACGACCCGCTGGCCGTCGCGGTGGCGCTCGACCGGAGCCTGGTGACCACGGAGGCACTCTTCGTCGAGGTCGAGACCACCGGCGAGCTCACCAGCGGGATGACGGTGGCCGATCGACGGCGCCTCACTGGGAAGGCGCCCAACCTCGATGTCGCCCTGACTGCTGATGTCGCGACCTTCCTGGATCGACTGATCGAACGCGTCGGGGGACTGGCGGCGGACCACCCCGACGTGTCAGGCTAGGGCGGGAGAGGGAGGACCGGCGCCCGTCCGGTCTGTGGTGACAGGAGGCAACAGATGAGTTGGGGCCGCTTCGACACCCGGACGATCGTGTTGATCCCAATCGCCATCGCGATCAATATCGTGCTCGGTCAGACCGTCGGCACGGCCCTCAAGATCCCGATCTACCTCGATTCGATCGGGACCATCCTCGTCGGCGTCCTGGCCGGGCCGATTCCTGGACTCGTGACCGGCCTGCTGGCCAACCTCATCTGGACCTATGTGCTGCCGGCGCCCTTCCATTCCGATTACGCGGCGCCATTCGCGGTGGTGGCCGCCGAGATCGGGTTCGTGTCCGGCGTCCTCGGTCAGCTTGGCTGGTTCCGCAGCCGCCCGAACACCGATCCGACTCGCCTCGTCATCGGCGCGGTGGTCGTTGGGCTCGTCCTCCTGGCGATCGGCTACTACGGGTTCCTGCCGTTCTACACAGACGGGACGTTCACCTTCTTCGGCGACACCTCTGCGGCAGGGCCGTTCTTCACGGTGGTCGCCTACCTGATCGGCATCGGCATCATCGGAGCTGTCGTCGGCCTGGTGGCGCTCCTCTTCGTGCGACGCGACCTCGGCGTCGCCTACGTGGCGATCGGTGGACTCGCCTGCGGAATCCTGTCGGCGATCATCTCGGCGCCAATCTCGGCCGTCGTCTTCGGTGGGGTCACCGGCTCCGGTACCGATTTCCTCGTGGCCGCCTTCCAACAGGCCGGTTCGGATCTCCAGACCGCAGTACTGCAACAGGGCCTGCTGTCCGACCCGATCGACAAGACCATCGAATTCTTCATCGGCTACATCATTCTCCAGACGCTGTCGCGCCGGTTCGTATCGCGCTTCCCGCAGGGCGAGAAGGCCGTCGGCTTGGAGCAGGCGTAGCGCTGTCGGCGTCGGCCGGGGCGATCCTGGCCGACGACCTCGACCCCGCCGACGTCGAGCGCATCCGGCGGCTCGTGCCGCCGACCC
>CAYLSK010000013.1:16981-25484 GCA_964385975.1 uncultured Anaerolineaceae bacterium
CCTGGGCGCGCCCGGACCGAGCAGCGTCCATCGCCTCAATCCGCTCACGAAGGCCGTCATCGCGACGGTTGGGTCGATCGGGGCATTCGCCGCCGGCGGCTACATCGGACCGATCGCCATCGACCTCGTCATGGTCCTCCTGGCGTTTCGGGCCGGGGGGCTCCGCCAGCTCGTCCGCGTCTCGCTGCTGCTGACCATGCCGATCGCCGTCTCGGTCGTGCTGGTCAGTGTCTTCACACGCGCGGGGACCACCGTCCTGTTCGCCATCGGGCCGTTCGATGCGACGGCCGAGGGGGTCGACTTCGCAGCGCAGACCCTGGTCCGACTCTTCGCGATCTCGCTGTCGATCGGGCTGTTCGTGATGACGACAGATCCGCGGGCATTCGTGCTCGATCTCGAACGGCGCGGCGTGTCGCCTCGGGTGGCCTTCGTGGCCGTGGCGACGATCGAGGCCGTCCCGGCTCTCGTTGAGCGTGCCGGCGTCATCGGGGAGAGTCAGCGCGCGCGTGGCCTGGACACCGAAGGCAGCGTTCGGGCACGGCTCCGCGGTGTTCTTCCGCTGGTCGGGCCGGTGCTCATCGGTGCGCTGACCGATGTCGAGGAGCGCAGCCTGGCCCTCGAATCGCGGGCGTTCAGCCGACCTGGCGGGCGGCATCTGTTGTGGGCCATGCGCGACAGGGCGTGGGAACGATGGTTGCGCTGGGCCCTCATCGCGCTGCTCGTGGCAACCGCCGCGGCACGGATCAGCGGCCGAATCTGAACCACCATGCTGGGTTTGCACGGGGTCGGCTATCGCTACGCGGGCTACACCACGCCCGTCCTCCACGACATCGACCTCAGCCTGGCCGATGGCGAGATCGTCGGCGTGGTCGGCGCCAACGAATCGGGCAAGTCGACGCTCAGCCTGGTTGCCTCGGGGCTGGCCCCAGGCTCGATCGGCGGGGGTCTCAGCGGCAAGCTGACGATCGACGGCGTGGACATGGCGAGGCGACCCCTCCATGAGTTCTCGACTCGGGTCGGGATCGGATTCCAGAATCCGGCGACCCAACTCTCCGGGGTCAGCGGGTCAGTCTTCGAGGAGGTCGCCCTTGGACCGATGAACCTGGGCCTCCCCACACGGGAGACGGTGGAACGCACGAAGGCCGCGCTCGCGACCCTCGGCATCGATCCGCTGGCAGAGCGCGAGCCAAGACGGCTCTCCGGCGGCCAGGCCCAGCTCGTGGTCATCGCCTCGCTCCTGGCGATGCGACCGGCGCATCTCGTCCTCGACGAGCCGACCGCCCAGCTCGACCCCGAGGGGACGCGGCTGGTTGGCGAGGCGCTCCGAGGGTTGGCCGCGACCGGCACGGCGTTGCTCGTCGTCGAGCACAAGACGGACCTGCTCGACGGGCTGTGCAGCCGGATCGTGGTCCTCGACGCAGGCCGGATCGTCATGGACGGTCCCGCCGAAGACGTCCTGGCCGATCGGCGCCTCGACGACTGGGGCGTCGAGGCGCCCTCGCGGATTCGGCTGGGCCGGGCGCTGGCGATGCGCGGGCTCGATCCCGCAGTGATCGCCAGACTGGCGGGGTCGTGACGCACCTCGCTCTGCAGGGCGTCGGCTTTGTCTATCCGGACGGGACGCGTGCGCTCGCCGCGGTTGACCTCACCGTCGCGAGCGGTGAGCAGGTGGCGATCATCGGTCAGAACGGCAGCGGCAAATCGACCCTGGTCCGCCATCTCGACGGGCTGCTCCGACCAACCGAGGGTCGCGTCCTCCACGACGGCGCGGACGTGGCCGGCATCCGGGTCGCGGCGCTGGCCGCGCGGGTCGGGATCGTCTTCCAGAACCCGGATCGGCAGATCTTCGCCGGCCGAGTGAGGGCCGAGGTGGAGTTCGGCCCGCGGATCCTTGGCCGCTCGCCGCACGAAGCCGCCGAAGCCGCCCGCGACGCGCTCGCGGCGGTCGGTCTGGCCGACCTATCCGACGCGAATCCGTACGACCTCGGGTATTCCCGCCGCAAGCTCCTGACCCTGGCCTCGGTCCTGGCGATGAACACGCCCGTCGTCGTGCTCGACGAACCAACGACCGGCCAGGATGCCCGCGGCGTGGCGCGCATCAAGCAGGTGATCGCGCAGCTCTCCAGCGCCGGCCGGACGGTGATCGCCATCAGTCACGACATGCGCTTCGTCGCCGAGACCTTCGCCCGGGTCGTGGTCATGGGCGCAGGCCGGATCCTGCTGGACGGCTCACCGGCCGAGGTGTTCGCCGAGTCCGCCTGGCCAACCCTGGCCTCCACCTACCTCGAGCCCCCGCTCGCCGCGCGAGTCGGGGCACGCCTGGGCCTCGGGTCGACGCCCACCGAGACCGAACTCGTAGAGACGCTCGCGAAGCATTCGTCGGGTATCCTGCCGGCCTGATGACCTGGCCTGGCCGCGCGAAGGGGGGACTCGCCGCCGTGCTGACGGTCGCGCTCATCGCCGCCTGCTCTCCGGCGGTCCCCTCCCCGACGGCGCCGCTCGGGACGGCAGACGTCACGGCGACCGCGTCTGCGGCTCCCAGTGCAACGGGGTCCGCGCCATCGCCGACGCCAGCCGCCGTCGTGATCCCTCCCGCCCGCTGGAGCGATTGCGGCAAGGGCTTCCTGTGCGCCGAGATCCGCGTCCCACGGGACTACACCGCGCCGTCGGCTGGCTACCTGAACATCTCGATCGTGGACCTGCCGGCGACCGATCCGAAGGCACGGATCGGGTCGCTCATCGTCAACCCCGGTGGGCCCGGCGGCTCAGGCGTCGAATTCGTTCGCCAGAGCGTCGGTGCCGACGTCTTCCCGGCGGCCCTGCGCAAGCACTTCGACATCGTGGGCTTCGATCCCCGTGGGGTGAACTCGAGCACGGCGATCCGCTGCATCGACAACCTGGACGGGCGGGCGGAGATCGATCCGTCGCCTGACAACCCCGCGGAGCTCAAGGCGCTGGTCGATTCGGCCCGCAACTACGCCGAAGCCTGCGCCAAGCGCAACGCTGCCACACTGCCCTACCTGTCGACCGACGCGGTCGCACGCGACCTGGACGCGATCCGCTCGGCGGTCGGCGACGAGCAGCTGACCTACCTCGGCTTCTCCTATGGGACGCTGATTGGATCGACCTATGCGGACCTCTTCCCGGACCATATCCGGGCGATGGCGCTCGATGGGGCGGTCGATCCCGCGCTTGATCTGGAGCAGTTCCGGTTCGGCCAGGCCAAGGCATTCGAGGCCGCGCTGACGAGCTTCCTCAAGGACTGCGCCGCCCGGACCTCGTGCGATTTCCACGAGAACGGCAAGACGCTGCAGGCCTTCGATTCGCTGATGGCCTCAATCGATGCCAAGCCGCTGCGAGCGCTCTTGCTGAAGGATTCTCGAAGGATCGGCCCGGGCATCGCCTGGTACTCCGTGCTCGCGGCCCTATACGCCAAGGAGGCGTGGCCCACCCTGGCGGCGTCGCTGGCCCTGGCCAAGCGTGGCGACGGGTCGCTCATGCTGTTGATCGCCGATCCGTATCGCGGGCGCAAGCCGAACGGCTCGTATTCGAACGAGCAGGATGCCTATACCGCCAACACGTGCCTGGACTTCCAGGCTCCGACGGACGTGAAAGTCTACGTGGCTTGGGCGAAGCAACTGGAAGCCGCGGCGCCGCACTTCGCGCAGCTGATCGCCTACAACGATCTGCCCTGCGCGTTCTGGCCCGTTCCGGCCGAGCGAACCCCCAAGGCGGTCAGCGCCGCGGGCGCGCCGCCGATCGTCGTCGTGGGCTCGACCGGTGACCCGGCCACACCGTACTCGTGGGCAGTGGCGCTCTCCAAGGAGCTGGACTCCGGTGTCCTCATCACCCGCAATGGCGAAGGGCACACCGGCTACCTGGCGAGCTCCTGCGTGCAGCGCGCCGTCGATGCCTATCTGGTCGACCTGACCGTGCCGAAGAAGGGCCTGACCTGCAAGTAGGCCCGGGCGATCAGCGTTCGCGGTTCGCCGTCACCGGAGCGCCACCTCGTCGAACGCGCCATCGACGATTCGCCAGGCTCGAACGCATGGCTCCCCGGTGCGGGCATCCACCTCGTCGTCCGCCAGCGACACCAGGACGTAGAGGGAGTCGGGATAGAAGGCGAGGCCGACGTCGGTCGGTGACGGCACCGCCGGCGTGTGGGTGTGCGAGTGGACGATCCCCCAGAACACCTCGTCGGCGTCATCCGTGGCGATGGTCAGGCGAAGGAGATCGTCCGGATCGATCTCGTAGCGGTAGGGCGACGAGGCCTTGTTCCGGGTAGGTTCGAAGCGGAGCGCCCGACCGCCATCGCCGGCCGGCCGCTCACCAATGATGAGGCCGCACATCTCGTTCGGGTACTCGGCCCGGGCACGCGCGACCAGCGCTCCCCGAATCTCGGCGGGGAGGTGCACCGCTCCTCCGGCTCGGTCGCGCCGGGGCGGCGTTTCGCCGTTCGTCACGAGCGACGCGCTCGAGCGACCCTGGGCGCATCTACCCCTTCGTCGATCTCCCTTGGGTCATAAGAATCGCCCATGGGTGATGGTGGGTTGGGGGTGCGGCGGGGGCCGGTCGTCGTGGCCGCTGTGGATATCACCCAAGGGAGATCGACGAAGGGCACATACCCCCCGGCGGCCCTCCCCGCCGCCGCCGCCGCGGCCCCACGACTCACCACCAGTTGACGCCGCCCTCGAGGGCCTCTTCCATCTCGTCCAGATTCGTCGAGAAGGTGCCGGCCGACAGGTACTTCCAGCCGCCGTCGGGCAGGAGCGCCACGATCGTGCCGCGGTCCATCTCGCGCGCGACCCGGGCGGCCGCGACCAGCACCGCCCCGCACGACGGTCCGCCGAAGATTCCCTCGCGGAACACCAGATCGCGCAACGCGGCGATCGCGTCGCGATTGGAGACCAACAGCTTCGTGTCGATGAGCGACGGATCCAGGATCTCGGGGATGAACCCCTCATCGAGCGAGCGCAGGCCCTGGACCAGCTCGCCCGGCTGCGGCTCGGCGGCGACGATCCGGACCCCCGGCTTCTGCTCGCGCAGGTAGCGCGAGACGCCCATCAGCGTCCCGCCCGTCCCGAGGCCGGCCACGAAGACGTCGATCTCGGGGCAGTCGGCCAGGATCTCCGGCCCGGTCGTCTCGTAGTGCGCCTGGGGGTTGGCCGGATTGCCGTACTGGTAGGGCATGACGAAGCGCTCGTCCTTGCTGACGAGATGCTTGGCCAGGGCGATCGCCCCGTTGCTCCCGAGCGCGCCGGGGGAGTCGATGACCTCGGCGCCGAAGAGCGCCGCCATCTGGCGCCGCTCGTTGGTCACGTTGTCGGGCATGACCAGCGCGACCCGATAGCCTTTGCGCCGCCCGATCATCGCCAGCGCGATCCCGGTGTTGCCGGAGGTTGGCTCGAGGATGATTGAGTCCGGCTGGAGCTGGCCGCGACCCTCCAGATCCTCGATCAGGTACTTCGCGACGCGATCCTTGACCGAGCCCGTCGGGTTGAGCATCTCCAGCTTGGCGAAGATGCGAACGTCCGGATTCGGCGACATCCGCGGGATCTCGACGAGTGGCGTATAGCCGATCGCGTCGAGAATGCTCTCGAACCGCCCGCCGTGGCGGGGCAGGTCGTCGTGGTCGTGGAGATGCGGGTGATCGGCACCACGGTCGTCAGGCTCGATGGCGCGCAGGGCCGGCATGACCATCGGCCTCAGCCTCCGGCCATCGCCGGAAGCAGTCGAACCTCATCTGCCGGAGCTACCGGCGTATCGAGCCCGGCCAGGTAGCGAACGTCCTGCCCGTTGACATAGACGTTGACGAACCGATTGAGGTCGCCAGCCTCGGTCAACAGCTGCGAGCCGAGCGACGGATGCTTCGCCACCAGCGCGTCGACGACCCCACGGATGGAGTCGCCATCGAGCTCGAGCGACTTCGCGCCACCAACGTTGGCGCGGAGGACGCCCGGGATGAAGACCGTGCTCATGCCCGCGCCTCAGGCGACACCTTGCCGGCCAGGCCGGTCGTGGTCAGCAGGAACGGCGCATCCGCGCCAATGTTGGAGACCGGCAGAGGGCGTCCCGCCGCCCGGGCCTCGACCGCCGCGTCCGAGCAGACCGGGCAGTTCGGGTCGCGACGGAGCTTCAGCTCGGTGAACTCGGTCTCGAGGGCATCGAACAGGACTAGCCGGCCGGCCAGTGTCTGGCCGATCCCGAGCAGGACCTTGAGCGCCTCGTTTGCCTGGAGCAGCCCAAGGATTCCGGGCACCACGCCGAGCACGCCGGCCACCGAGCAGCCGGGCGCGAGCTCGGGCGGCGGCGGGGTCGGGTAGAGGCAGCGGTAGCACGGCCCCTCGAACGGGATGAACGTGGTGAGCTGGCCCTCGAAGCGGAAGACACTGGCGTGGATGACCGGGATGCCGGCCGCGACCGCCGCGTCGTTCAGGATGTAGCGGGTCTCGAACGTGTCGGTCCCGTCGAGGATGACGTCGTAGCCGGCGATGATCCGCTCGACGTTGGTCGCCACGAGCATCTCCTCGTGGAGCACGACGTTGATGTCGGGGTTCAGCGCATTGATCGACTTGCGCGCGGAGTCGACCTTGCGCTCACCCACCCGATCGGAGGTGTGGAGGATCTGGCGCTGCAGGTTGGAGAGGTCGACGACGTCGAAGTCGACGATGCCGATCGTCCCGACTCCTGCCGCCGCGAGATAGAGGGCGGCGGACGAGCCGAGGCCGCCGGCCCCGATGAGGAGCGCCTTCGAGCCGAGCAGCTTCGCCTGGCCGGCCGATCCAACCTCCGGGATCAGCAGGTGGCGGCTGTAGCGCTGCTTCTGCTCGGCGCTCAGGACGACCGGCGTGTCGAAGTCGAGGCCGGCGCCCTTCCAGGCCTGGAAGCCGCCGGACATCGACGCGACGTCCGTGTAGCCCATCTCGGCCAGGGTTTGAGCGGCGAACAGCGAACGCACGCCCCCGGCGCAGTAGAGGATGACGGGAGCGTCGCGATCGGGCGCCGCGGCCTCGATCTGCTGCTCGATGTAGCTCTTGGAGACGTGCCGTGCACCGGGCAGGTGGCCCTGCTCCCACTCGGAGGCCTCGCGGACGTCGACGAGCGTGGCCTCGCCCGCCGGGAGGGCGTCGACCTCCTGCGGGGTGACTTCTTTGATCTGGGCTCGGGCCTCACGTAGGAGGTCGGCGTAGGACTTTGGCATGGGGCGTAGGGCTCCGATGGTCGACGGGCTGGCAGCCGGTGGGGCGCCAGGGCGGTTGGAGGGGAGACCCGCGGACAGATCCGCGGCACGACGAGCCGGCTCAGGCCGGCCGGCGACACCTGCAGCGGCGCTCGATCCGGCTCATGCGCCGGCCTCAACCGGGCTAGGCGTTTTGTTCGTCGGATCGGCGGCTCCGAGATCGGTCAGCACGTGCTGGAGGCTGTCGTGGCTGAGCATCGCGCACTTCAGCCGCGCTGGGCTGATCTCGATGCCGAGCAGATCCAACAGGTCGTCGGCGCGGAAGGCAGTCACGTCGGCGAGCGGCTTGCCTTTGATCTCATCGGTCAGCAGCGAGGCGCTCGCCTGGCTGATCGCGCAGCCGCGGCCGGTAAAGCCAACCCGATCGACGATCCCATCCTTGACCCCGAGCATCAGGGTGATCCGGTCGCCGCACAGCGGGTTGGCGCCCTCGTACGAGGCGTCGGCATCCTCGATGACCCCGAAGTTATGGGGTCGCCGGTAGTGCTCCAGGATGTAGTCGCGGTAAAGGTCGTCCATGCTCGCCCGAGTGTAGCGCGAGACGCCAATCCCGACCAGCAAGGTCGGATATGGATTGAGGCCACTCTCCGTAGAGCATCGGCCGTGACCAACAGGATGGAGCAGCTAGAACAACGTGCGATGCAGGTCCCACGTCCGCGCGTCGGCGATTGGGAGACTCACCACGACCCCAGGCGGACGTCGCTGTATATCCGCGTACCTTCGCCCGCGCTCTGCGCCCAGGTACCGCGAAGCGATTGCAAGGCGGGCTTCGGCACCATGGTCCGGAGTCAGCGTCGCTCGCCCTCGGACCTGCACGCCTCGAAACGGCGGCACAGTTTCGAAGATCAGGAGAACGCACCGAGGATCGCGCTGGAGATGGGCCAGCTTGCGATCGCCGATCGCCATGACGACCTCGACCGCTCCCTCGTTGATGCGGAACCACACCGGGGAGACCACCGCCTCGCCGTTGGCATCGTAGAGCGTGATCGCGGCCGGCGACGGTGCATCGAACAAGGACCGCGTGGCCTCCGCGGCCTCGATGAGCTTCATCGCGGACAGGCTACTCGCCACAAGGCCCGTGATGGAAGGAGACGCTCGAGTCCGTCAGCGTGATCTCACTAGAGCCTCGACCCAGCGCCGCGCCCCGATTCTGGCCTATAGCACCCTAGACGTCGAAGACCCGCTGGACTTCGTCCAGCCCCGCGGCGAGGGCGTCGATGTCTTCGCGGGTCGAGTAGACATTGAACGAGGCTCGGGCGGTAG
>CAYLSK010000014.1:0-21041 GCA_964385975.1 uncultured Anaerolineaceae bacterium
CGTCGCGTCGGTCGTGAGAGCCGATGGTCCATCGGATCCGGTCGCGCGAGTCCTTATCGTCGGCGGCGACTGCACGGCACACGTCGGAGCGCTTGCCGGCCTGTGCGCGGCCCGGCCAGGGACTCGGCTCGCGGTCGCCTGGTTCGATGCCCACGGCGACTTCAACACGCCCGACAGCACGCCCTCCGGGAACGTCTTCGGCATGCCCTTCGCGATGATCTGTGGCCGCGGCGATGCGGATCTCGTGGCTGCGGCCGATGGCCCGACCGTCGACGAAACAGATGCGGCGCTCTTCGGTGGCCAGGTCCTCGACGAAGCGGAATCGCGGAGGCTCGCCGCGTCGAAGATCGCCCATTTCGGCGCCGGAATGCTCGCAACCGATGCGGGCCAGGCGGCCGTGGAGGGCTGGGCGCGCACGGTCGGCGAGCGCGTCGATGGCCTCTACGTTGCGGTCGACATGGACTGCCTCGACGCGGCCGGCGGTTGGGCGGTCACGATGCCGGAACCGGGCGGCCTGGCGATCGAGACGGCGGTTGCGACGGTCCAGAGACTCGCGGCGGCCATCCCGGTCGTCGGCTTCGGGGCGACCGGGATCACCCTGGCCAACGGCGACGACGAGGCGACGGCCGAGGCGGTCGCCGCACTTGCCGAGGCCGCATTGGACAGCCGTCCGACTGATCATCGCGGGCATGCGGGCGGGACCCCGGGCGACCGGTAACCGAGTCAGTCGTCGACGGCAATCAGGTCCGCGGCAATCGCCCGCACGGCGATTTCGTCCAAGCCCGTCACGACCAGGAGCCAGCTGAGCGTCGCTTCACGGTCGGCGGCGACCGCCCAGCTGCCATCGTCAAGCGCCACCAGTGTTCCGTCACGGTCGCCGAACGCGACCTGGCCAACGTCGACGCCGGGCGGAACGCAGCCGCCCGGGATGGTGCAGAACCCTCCCTCGTCGAGCGTGATCTGCGCACGCTTCGGACCCTGGTACACGATCTCGAGCCGTCCCCCATCCGCCAGGCGATATTGGCCCGTCTGGACGAACCAACCGTCGGCCAGGACGGGACAGTAGACGGTCCAGTCGACGGCCGCCGCCATCGAGGCGTAGAAGTCGCGGTTCTCCGCGTTGCCGCTGCACGCTGCGGCATCGCTGCCGCTGCTGGCCGTGCCCGACGATGATGGGACGGGGGACGTCCTCGGCAGCGCGGTCTCGCTCGGCGACGGCGTCTCGGATGGGGGTTCGGCCGCCGGCGACGCTGAGGCTGGCGTGGTCGTGGTTCCCTCGGACGACGCTGCCAGTGAGGGTCGCGCCGGCGAGCTTGTCGTGGTCGAGCTCGCGCACGCGGCGAGCGCGAGCGCGAGCGTGAGCGGCATGAGCAGGACCAGCAGGGACCGATGGAGGTCGGGAGAGACCCGGCCTCGAGCGCTCGATGGTCGGCGCATCACGGTCGGAATCGTAGCATGCAGCCCATCTCGACCTCAGATGCGAGGCAGGTCGGCGAGACGGATCACGGCTCCAGGCCGGGGAAGCGCGACGCCTTCGAGAGGCTCGTTCGTCGCAAGCGCGATGGCGATCCGCAGCGGGCCGGCGTGCGAGACCACGATCGTCGGGGTCGGCTGCTCGATGAGGTCTCGCCAGGCCGCCATGACCCGTCCGGCGAGTGACGAGGCCCCTTCGCCGCCGGGCCAGTCGATGGCGACCTCGCCGCGGCCCAGCTGATCGGCAAGGCCTGGGGCAACAACGGCGAGCTCGTCGAAGGTCAGTCCCTCGGCGATCCCGAAGTCGGCCTCGGTCCATCGATCGTCCAGCTCGACGCGTGCATCCGGGATGACCCGGGCGATCGCCTCGGCCGTCTGACGGGCCCGTCGCAACGGGCTCGAGACGATCCGGCAGTCGGGAGTGAGCGCGGAGGCGAGGTCCGTGGCGAGACGCCGCGCGATAGTCAGGCCGGCACGGTTCAGCGCTGGATCGCCACGCCCGCAGAAGCGTCGCCCGGACCAGCTCGTCGGAGCATGCCGGACCAGGATGAGCTCAGGCACCCGGCTCGGGCGGTTCGGTCGCCGCCGGATCGGTCGGGCGCGAGACCGCAGCGGACTCGAACGTCGCCATCTCGTCGCGGATCCGGCAGGCGCTGACAAGCAGGCCGATGCCCAGCGCCGCGCCGCTCCCCTCGCCCAACCGCAGGTCGAGCTCCAGGTAAGGCCGAAGGCCAAGACGCTCGAGCACGATCGCGTGACCCGGCTCGGCCGACCGGTGGGCGGCGATGAGTCGTCTGGGAAGGGCTGGCTGCATGGCCGCTCCAACGAGCGCGGCGGCACCCGTGATGAACCCGTCCAGGACGACCGGGATCCGCGCCGCCGCGGCCCCGAGGATGAGCCCGACGAGCGCCGCGATCTCGAACCCACCGACCGCGGTGAGAACGCCGAGCGGGTCGCCTGGATCGGGCCGGTTGACGGCCAGCGCCCGCTCGATCGTGGCCACCTTGCGGGCACGAGCCGAGTCGTCGATCCCGGTTCCCCGGCCGGTCACCCGCTCCACCGGCTCCCCGGTCAGGGCGGCGACCAGCGCGCTGGCCGCGGTCGTATTGCCAATCCCCATCTCACCCACACCGAGCACGTCCAGGCCTCCGGCCGCCAGGAGCTCCTCGACGAGTCCAAGGCCGACGCCGATCGCCCGGCAGGCGTCGGCGCGGCTCATCGCCGGACCTTGGGTCATGTCCGCGGTTCCATCTGCGATCCGTGCCCGGACCAGGCGGCCGCCTCGCTGGCGATGGCGGCGGATGCGCGGGATCGGCAGCGCAACACCGACATCGACCACGATGACCGACGCGCCGGCGGCGTCCGCCAGGACATTGATCGCCGCGCCGCCCGCCACGAAGTTCGCGACCATCTGCGGGGTGACTGCCGACGGGTACGCGGAAACCCCCTGTCTCGTGACCCCGTGGTCGCCCGCCGCGACCACGATCGCGCGCCGGGCGACCGGCGAATCGGGCCGGCCGGTAATGCCGGCAAGGGTGATCACGATCTCCTCGAGCCGGCCGAGGCTGCCGGGCGGCTTGGTCAGCCGGTCGAGATGCGCGGCGGCCGACGCCATCGCCGCGACGTCGAGCGGCCCGATCTGGGAGACGACGGCAGCAAGCTCGGCGAGGTCGTCGCGCTCCGCGGTCACGGATCGCCTCTCGACTTGAGGGTCAGGGACAGCCCGGCCACCACCAGGCGGACCTCATCCGCCTGGGCCGCGAAGCGCTGGTGGACGAGCCCCACGAGGTCACGGAATGTCCGAGCGCCAGGATGCATCGGCACGCTGCCAAGCCCGATCTCATCGCTCACCACGACGACCGGCCCGGGGTGGCTCCTGATCGCGTCGAGCGCGGCCGCCACCGGGCCATCCAGGATGGGGTCCGGGTCCAGGAGAACGTCGCCCACGAGCGCGCTCAGCCAAAGGGTCAGGCCCTCGACCAGGATCGGCTCCGACCCAGCGGCCTGGGCGACGGCCGCGGCCAGGTCCGTCCCGACGTCGATCGTCGGCCACGAGGCTGGTCGGTCGCGGCGATGACGTTCGATCCGACGCTCCATCTCCGGGTCGCCGCGCCACGAGGTCGCGAGGAACCAGGCATTACCGGCTCCGGCGAATCTTCTCGTCAGCTCCAGACTGACGTGGCTCTTGCCGCTCCTCGTGCCGCCCAGCACCAGCACCAGCGGGTTGGCCATATGTCTCGTCCCGCCCGCCCGGTCAGGCGACCGGCCAGCGGATGATCGCCGCGGTCGACAAGAGAGTGGCGGCGAAGCTGAGCTCCACGGTCGCGCCAAGGCCGTCGCCATCGAGCTGGCCGCGCAGCCGCACGACCGCGAGCCCCAGTCCGACGCCGGCCCCGAGGCCGACCAGCCCTCCGAACAGGAGGGTTGTGGCGCTGCCCACGACCGCGGCAACGATCGCCACGGCGAGCGCGGTCGAGGCCGCCAGGGCGGCATCGGCGTTGGTCGCGCGCCACGCGAACCAGACGCCGAGGCCACCGGCCGTCGCCCGAGAACGAGCCGCGCGGGCGATGATCACCGGAACCACTCGCGAGCCCGCGCCCCCAACCAGGCAGGAAAGTCCTGCAACGAGCGGGCCCGGTCGCTCGACCAGGAGCGTCAGCGAGGCGACCTCGAGGCCAAGGACCAGGATCAGCGCGGCCGCACCACCCGTACCGATCGATGGATCCTTCCGAGCCCGCTCGGCAGCGTCAGCCCCGACGGCAAGCATCGCGTCGGCCGTGTCGGCCAGGCCATCCAGGTGCAGGGCACCGGACAGCACCGCCATCCCCCCTACCGCCAGGATCGCCGCGGCCGGTGCGACCGCCGCCCCCAGCGTCACGAGCGGAACGAACCCTGCCAGCCCGACCAGGGCGCCGACGAACCCGAACCACCGCGCCCCGGAGGCATCCCCGGAGGTCGACCACACTGGCAGCCGGGTCAGCATCGTGATCGCGGCACGCAACTCACGCGTCATGCCGTTGGAACCGGCAGTCGGACCATGGAGGCTTCGACGCCAAAGACGCTCCGGATCCGCTCCCCGGAGAGCACCTCGAGCGGCTCGCCGTCGGCAACGATCCGGCCTCGGTCGAGCAGCACGAGACGCGGAAAGAAGGCGGCCGCCAGACCGAGGTCATGGAGGACCGCGACGACCGTGGTCCCATCGCGCGTATTGAGATCGACGAGCAGCTCCATCGTCGCGACTTGATGGCGAAGGTCGAGGTGGACGGTCGGTTCATCGAGGAGCAGCACCGGCGCCGCCTGGGCAACCGCGAGGGCCACCAGGGTGAGCTGACGTTCACCCAGCGACAGCTCGCGCACGTCACGCCCGAGCAGATGGCCGATCCCGACCCGCTCGATGGCCGAGGCGACCGCCGCCCGGTCAGCCGGTCTGGCACCGCGCAACGCGTCCTCGTGCGGCAACCGCCCCAGGCTGACCAGCTCCTCGACCCTGGTCGAGAAGGGCACGCTCACCTGCTGCGGGACGACCGCGATCCGCCGCGCGATGCTGGCACGATCGAGGGTCCGGAGCGCATCGCCACCCACCGTCACCTGACCCTCGCTCGGCGCAACGAGCCCGGTGACGACCCGCAGCAAGGTGGACTTGCCGGCTCCGTTCGGGCCGATCAAGGCGACTCGCTCGCCGGCCCCGATCGAGAGGTCGATGCCGGAGAGGACAGCCCGGCCGCGATAGGAAACGGCGATCCCGCGCAGCTCGATCACAGCTCGTAGCCCGTTCGCGCGCGGCGCAGCAGAACAATGAAGAACGGCGCTCCGATCAGCGCGGTGACGATCCCGACCGGGATCTCGCCGACCGAGCGGGCGACGACGTCGGCGAACGCGAGGAGGACCGCCCCGCCAAGGGCTGAGAGTGGCAGGACGAGGCGGGCGCTCGGGCCGACGATGAGTCGGACCACGTGCGGGACGACGAGCCCGATGAAGCCGATGAGGCCGCTGACGGCGACCGCCGCCGCGGTGATCAGCGAGGCCAGCGCCAGCAGGATGGCCCGCTCGCGAGCCACGTCGATGCCGAGGTGCGCCGCGGCTTCCTCGCCGAGCAGCAGACCGTTGAGGGATCGGGCCCGCAGGAGGATCAGCGCGCAGCCGACGACCACCAGCGGCAGCGTCCCGGCGAGCTGCGGCCAGGAGGCCGCGTCGAAACCCCCCAGCAGGTACGAGAAGATCTGTCGGAGAGCCGTCCCAGACAGATACATGGCCATGGCAAGCCCTGCGGCCAGCAGCGAGCCGACCGCATAGCCGGTGAGCAGCAGGCTGGTCAGCGGTGAGAGCCCGCCGATCCGCGACAGCCGGTAGACCGTGTAGATGGAGGCGAGCGCACCGAGAAACGCGAGCCCCTGGAGCAGACCGAAGCCGAGGATCACGAAGCGAACCGGCAGCAGGACCGCGATGGCGGCACCGAGCGCCGCGCCGGAGGCCGTGCCGAGGATGTAGGGGTCGGCGAGCGGGTTTCGCAGCAGACCCTGAAAGGTGGCGCCGGCGACCGCCAGCGCGGTCCCGACGACCATCGAGGTCAGCACGCGCGGGACGCGCAGGTCCCACACGATCGTCTCGGTCGACGGCGACCAGGTTCGCCCAAGATCGATCCCGAACAGCCGATGGCCCACGATCGCCAGGGTGTCGAGCGGCGCGATGGCCACGCTGCCCACGGCGACGCCGAGGCAGACGACCACGACCAGCGCGAGCAGCCCGAATCCGGCGAGCAAGATCGGCCGGCGGCGGGCGCGTCCGATCCAGCCGACCCCCGATCGAGCTGACGCGAGCGTGCCGCTGTCGGTCGTCATGGGGCGATCAGGGGACCGGCGCTATCGGTTGGGCCGAGGGGATCGCCACGTCCGGATGGATCGTCCTGGCGAGCAGCTCCAGTCCCAGGAAGAGGCGCGGACCCGGGCGGGTCACCGTCTGGTCGTCGATCGGTCGGATCTGATCGTTCTTGACCGCCGTCATCACCTTCCAGCCAGGTCGCGCGGCGACCTGCGCGGCGGTCACGCCGAACGGTGCGTCGGCCATCAGGATGACCTCAGGATCCTGTTCGATCAGCCGCTCCACGGAGATGTCGTACTTGTTCGTGGATCCGGTCGTGATCGGGATCGCGCCCGCCAGCTCGATCATCTCGGCCAGGAACGACTTGTCGGCCGGGCCGTAGATCGCACCCGTCGCGTCGAGCTCGTAGAAAAGCCGAGGCTTCGGCAGGCCGGCGACGGCGGACTTGACGTTGTCGAACTCGGAGCGGATCCGGTCGACCATCGCAGCGGCTTCATCGGATCTGCCGGCGACCTGGCCGATCAGGCCGATGTCCCTGTAGACAGTCTCGACCGACGGGGCATAGAGGACCACGACCGTCAGGCCAAGGCTGCGCAGCTTCGCGATGGCGTCGGGCGGCGTGAAGAAGTTGCCGCCGGCGAACACAACGTCCGGCGAAAGGGCAACGATCTTCTCGACGTCGACCGAATTGAAGGTGGCGAGGTCCGGCACCGCGCCGGCCTCCGGTGGATAGAGGAAGACATCCTGACCCTTGCCCTTGATCCGGTCGCCCACGCCGAGGGCGAACAGGGTCTCGGTCGTCGCCGGGGTCAGCGACACGATCGTGTGGGGCTCCGTCGCGAGCGTGACGGCCGTGCCTTCGTCGTCGGTCAGGGTGGTCGGGAAGGCCGGAATCGGCGTCGCGCTGGGCGTCGCGGTCGCGGCAACCGCGGGCGCTGCACTGAGCGTGGCGCTCGCTGGGGCGACGGACGGGGAGGTCGTTCCGACGCCGGCGCCGGAGCAGGCGGCCAGGGCGAGGACGAGGGCGACGAGCAGGCTCGTCAACCGCACCATGGGCGGTGCGAGTCGTGGCGAGCGCGAGGACGGGGACACGTGGAACCTCCGGACAGCGGGGGCGATCGGAGGGGCCGCGAAGAATCGCAAAACCCCTCGATTCGAACGGATCGAACGAGGGGTCAGCCGGTGAGTCGCACGGTCCTGCCTACCTTTCTCTCGAAGGTTCGAGCATGCACCGTGGAGTCGGCGACCGGACTTGCGCTCCCTGAGGGGCGTTCACCGTAGCGGGACTGTGCCGGGATCTCACCGGCTTCGCGACCACGCGGCGTGACACAGATTTGTCGAGCTGAGCCTAGCACACGGCTCGATCTGATCGACCCGCTCGATACGTTCGGGTGCAGCGCGAGATAAGCCCGGGATACGCGCGCCCTGCGACCATCGCCGCCTCGCCCTCCTCCCGCCATCACCGTCCCGCCGGAGGAGTTCGACCGTGATGGAGTCACGATGGTTGCGCTGGGTCGGTCCGGGGGTGATTGCCCTCGGCGCCGCAGGGTCGGTCGCGACGGCGACGCTCGGAGCCGGGCAGCGGCCATGGACGCCGCCCCCTTGCAGCGGTGGGGTGACAGAGCTGACCACCGCGGTCAGGCTCTCGGGCCCAACGTCCCTGCCCGATCTCGCGCTGCAGGCCTGGGTCCGGGTGGACCCGATCATCGACAACGCTGGAACCCTCCAGGGCCAACGGGTTTCACTCGGCCTGGACGGCGTCCGTGCGGTCAGGACGATGGAGCTGCCGCCCGAATCGTTCGCGTCGGGACCCGTCGGTCGAATCGTGTTGATCGGCAACGATGACGGGTCCGTCTCGCGGCTCCAGGCGATCGACGTGGTCGCCGGTTGCACCTGGCAGGTGGCCGAGGAAGGCGCGGTCGTCCGTCGAGCCACGATCGACCCGGCCGGTGACCTCGTATACGAGGCGCGCGTAGACCGGACATCGCGGTCCGATCTCGGCGTCTGGAGCCGGCCACTTGATGGCCATGCGCCCGCCCGGTCGGTCCTCCCACCGATCGCTCCCGACGAGCGGTTTGGGCGGACCTTCTCGACGGAGCTCGCCTGGTCGACGGACGAGCAAGAGCTTGCCGTCCAGTCGTGCGGCGAGCTGGCCTGTCGAACTCGCATCGTGGCCTTCGACGGCCGCCCGGTGCAGGAGCTCGGCGAGCCCGATCTCGGCCTGCTCGCCGGCTTCGATGGCGACCGGGTCGTGACCTACGGAGCATGCAGCGGTCTCCCATGCCCGATCGTCGCCACGGACCTGACGAGCGGCGCGCGAACGATCCTCGCAGCCGAAGCCGGCTTGGCCGTTGTGGTCGCCACCTCCGACGGCCCGAGGCTGGTCCACGAAACCTTCGACGTGGCCGGCCTTGGACTGCGCTCGGTCGAGCTCGACGGCGGGTCCGCCGTTGACCTCGGGCCGCTGCCTGCCGGCCTCCGACTGCATGCCACCCCCGATCGGGCCGGCAGCGCGACGCGGCTCCCGGTCGACTGGATCCTCCTTGCCCCCGAGGGCCGCCTGCCGATCGATGCCGGGTCGCCCCGGCCCCAGCTCCGCCACCTCCCCGACGGTGTCACCGTCCAGCTCGACGAGGTCGTCCGATGAGCACCCCGAATCGATTCTCTGCCTCCCGCCGCACCTCGTCTGCCCGCTGGCTGGTCTCAGCCCTGGCGGCCGTCGTCGGGTTCCTGGTGGCAGCCGGCGGTGTAACTGCCCATGGCCCGGACCCGCTGGTCGGGAGCGGCCGCTGGAGCCAGGATCAGGCGTTGACCTTCAGCTGGCGATCGGGATCCGTGCCGACCAGCGCGATCCAGGCCGCGATCAGAGGCGCGGCCGCGGACGCCACGGCGTCACGCGCGTCGCAGGCCGCCTCGTTTGCCTACGACTCGGCCGCATCGAACCTCATCGGCTACGGCACCGGCGCGACGTGCGGGGTCAACGGTCTGGCCTGCTTCACTCGCACGCCCCCCAGCAGCTTCACGATGTGGCTGCGCGAGCAGGGCCATGTCTACGACTGGGGAACCCTGAAGTGGTGCCAGAGCTACACCACGCTGCCGAGCGGCTGCTACGACGCCGAGAACATTGCGCTCGACGAGTTCGGCCACACCGAGATTCTCGGTCACCACGTGAACTACTCGGGCGACTCGGATTACGGGGACGCGGTCGTCCAGACCTTGGCGCGAAGCTATCCGAACGCCGGCTGGAACAAGCACGCCTTGGGGCGCTGCGACATCGCCACCCTGCAGATGCAGTACGACGTTCGAACATGGGCGGCGAAGTATTCGACCTGCCTCGCACTCGCGACCACGCTCGCTCTGACCTCGAACGTCAGCCACGTCGCCCCTGGAGGGTCGGTCACCCTGACCGCCACCCTCAAGGTGGCGGACATCTCATCGTATGTCCGGCTCGCCCTCAATCCACTCTCCGCCCGGGTCGTGACCCTGCAACGCCGTCCTCGAGGCACGACCTCCTGGGCGACCGTGGGGACGATGACCGCAGGCGCGGCATCGGGCACCTACACCAGGGCTGTGCAGCTCACCGCGGCGACCGACTTCCGGGCTCTCTTCGCTGCTCCGACCAACGAGGGTCTCCGGGCGGCGACATCACCCACGGTAACCGTTGCCGTCCCATGAACTGCTCCCCGCTCCCGCCAACTCCCGCTCGATGAAAGGAACGGTGGTGAGCATGCCTCGATCCGCGCGGCGAGCCGCACTGGCACTCCTCTCGATCAGCTTCCTCGTGGGTGCGTGCGCGCGGGTTGGGGTTGACCCCAGCAGCTCCCCGAGCGCCTCGCCTCAGTCGCTGGCCTCCACAGGGTCAGCGGCCTCAGTCGGGCCAACGGCCGCCCCGGCCAGCGAGCCCTCAGGGGCCGAGCCGCCGGCCGCCTTCATTGCCGTCGACGGCGGCGACGCGGTCGAAGGTCAGCTCGGCTCGTTCACCTGGCAGAACAGCGGATCCGACGCGCCCTGGCTGGACGGCAGCCCGATCCATGTCGGTGCCGGTGAGCGGCTCACGCTCACCCTCGCTGACCCGCTGGGCGTGGCGAACTGGACCGCGAGCCGCGTGGCACCTGGCAACAGGGATGGCAGCGGTGCGGTGGGCATTGCCGACGGATTGGGTAAGCCGGTCACGTTCGACGCGCCGCCGCGCGGATCGTGGTCGGTCAACGTGAGCGTCTGGTTCAGCGACAACCGCGGGTCAGCGGCCTACTACTGGCTGGTGGACGTCGATTGACCAGGGGATCGGCGCGGGCACGTGCGTCCGCGCCGATGCCATCGCGCGATCAGCCGGTCGCGACGGACTCCGCCGAGAAGATCGAGACCTGGGCCTCCTCTGGGAGCATCACTCCGAGGACCTTCTGGAGGGCCAGAAGGTGGACGCACGATCCCCAACTCTGGAAGTAGTGGCAGGTGCATCGCCACTGGCCGGCATCGAGGTCGACGTGGTGCGTGTCGTTGTCGCCGCGGAACGTGAGCGAGAGCCGATCGATCGTGATTCGATCGAGCTCGCGAGCGTAGCGATTTGCCTTCTCGACCTTGCCGATCAGGGAACTGTGCATCGCGGTGCTACCTCCGTCGCCCGATAGGGCGCTCGCGGGTCCGCCGTCCGGTCATGCACCTCGACCGGTGATGGCGGTCGCGTGCCAGAAGCGTACACCCGAGGGCCAACCCGGTCACCCCCGAAATCGTCCGGGTCGGGTCCTACTGCCGGGCCATCGCCGGGCGACTTGCGCTGACCACGCCCTGGTCACCGGACGTTTGGGCGGAACCCGAGCTACGGAGCGCTCGTTCCTTCCCGTCCGAAATCGTCCTCGAGCCGGACGACGTCGTCGAGCTCCGGGGTCGAGACCTCGATCAATTCGCAGCGCTCGATCGCCTCGTAGCGATGGATCCGCCCGGTCGGCACGCGGCGGTGCTCGCCCGGACCGATCTCCTCGACGCAGACTGTTCCCTCATCGTCCTCGAGCGACAGCCGGAGCCGGCCCGAGGCCACGTAGATCGACTCGTCCTTGACCCGATGTCGTTGCAGGGAGAGCCGCCGGCCGGCCTCGATGACCAGGATCTTGCCGACATAGCGATCCGTGTGCGCCCAGATCAACTCGTGACCCCACGGCTTGTCGACACGCCGGCCGGCCTCGGGCGGGTTGCGGCTCACGATCCGAGGACCAGGCGCTCGCCGGCGACGAGCAGGGCTTCGCGGGCGGCCTCCGAGGTGGCTTCCGTGTAGACCCGGACGAGAGGTTCGGTGCCCGACGCGCGGATCAGGAGCCACGAGCCGTCGTCGACCCAGAACTTGAAGCCGTCGGCGGTGTCGAGAGGCAACGTCCGGATCACCGCCTGACCGCCCAGCTCGGTCGGGGGTTGTCCGCGCAGGTCGACCAGGAGCCGCCGCTTCGTGTCGGCGTACTGGGCACGTTCGATGTGGACGTCCACCCGGCGGTACCACGAGGGCCCCGCCAGCTCGTGGAATCGGGCGATTGCCCGAGAGACGGGCCGGCGGCCGGCGGCACGTTCGCGCAGAAACAGATCCAGCAGGAGCAGGTCGGCGTAGACGCCGTCGCGCTCGGGGAGGTGCATCCCAAACCCGAACCCGCCCGACTCCTCGGCCCCCATCATCGCCCCGGTCTCGATCATCTTCGGCCCGATAAACTTGAAGCCCACGGGGGTCTCATGCGTGGCGATCCCGTAGTGCTCGCCGAGGCGTGCCGCCATGGAGGTGTTGTTGACGCTGACCACGACCGGGTCGCGCCAGCCGCGATGCTCGGCCAGGTAGTACATGAGCAGTCCCGTGACCTGGAGCTGGTGGATGAACGTGCCGCGTTCGTCGGCGGCTCCCGCCCGGTCGGCGTCACCGTCGAGCAGCAACCCAAGGTCGTAGCCGCCGCCGGCCATCATCTCGAGCGCCTCGTCGATGTTCGGGCGGATCGGCTCGGGGTTGACGCCACCGAAGTACGGGTTGCGCTCCTGGTGGATCTCGGTCACCCGGATCCGCCCGCCCGACAGGAGCCGGGAGATCCAGCCGCTCCCGGCCCCCCACATCGGATCGACCAGGACGCTGAGGTCGGCGGCCTTGAGCGCGTCGAGATCGAGGGTTCGCCGGACGAATCGCTGGTAGCCCTCGAACGGATCGAACCGCTCGACCAGGCCGGCCGCTTCCGCATCGGCGAACGGCCGGCGAGTGATCGCTTCTCGGCCGTTCCGGGCGAGGCGTGCCTCGATGACGCCGAGGATCTCGGCGCCGGCGGCCGCACCCGTCGGGGCCTTGACCTTGAAGCCGTTGTCGACCCACGGGTTGTGACTGGCGGTGATGACGATCCCGGCGGCCGCACCGCGCTCGATCACCTCGAACGAGCTCATCTGGGTCGGGACCGCGTGAACGGCAAAGGCCACCGGGATGTCGTGGGCGAGCAGGACTTCGGCGGCGGCCGCCGCGAAATGCTCCGAGGCGAACCGCCGGTCGTAGGCGACCACGATGCCCTTGGCCTCCTCGCCGCGCTCGACGACGTAGCTGGCCACGCCGTCCGCACAGCGGCGGACGTTGTCGAACGTGAATTCGTCGGCGCCGCGCCCCCGCCAGCCGTCGGTGCCGAAGACGATGGTCGTGGGCTCGGGCGCATGGCCGACCAGCGTCAACTCAAACCTCCGGTGTCGAACAGCGCTCGATGAGCGCCTCGATGCGGACCCGGTCGGGACCAGACCCACGCAGCACGGCGAGCGGCTGCGTCGCGGTGATGCTACCGCGCCCGGGCGGAGCAATGACGCCGAGTTGCCCGCCGACGCGGCGGACGACGAGATCGTCGACCTCGACGTCCACGGTCTCGCCAACCTGGACCACCGAGCCACTGCCCCGGGCGCCGATCGCGGCAAGCAGCGCCGACCACGATCCGAGATCCGACCAGCCGACATCCATCGAGCCCATCACCACGATCCCATCGCGAGCGGCGCTCTCCATCACCGCGTAGTCGATCGAGACGGCGCGCTGGATCGACTCGTAGGCGCGATCGAGCATCTGCGGCGAGTCGACCATCGGACCGAGCGACTGCAGCAACCCCGTGTAGCGCCGGAGCGCGCCGAGAACCGCGCGCCGACGCCACAGAAAAATCCCCGCGTTCCAGGCGACGCCGGCTTGCTCCATCAGCTCCTCGGCCCGGGCTGGCTTCGGCTTTTCCTCGAACCGACGCAGGGGATAGGCCTGAAGGCCGTTGACGAGCTCTCCCCGGAGGAGGTCCGGAATCAGGTATCCGTATTCCGTCGCCGGCCGGTCGACCTTGATCCCCAGGGTCACCAGGGGGTCCTCGAGGCCGAAGGCGCCGGTCGCAAGGTGCTCGGCGGCACCACGCAGCACGCCACCGAAGACGTCCGGCCGCTCGACCGTCTGGTCGGCAGGCAGCACGAGCATGACCTCGTCGTCCGGTCGATCGATGGCCAGGGCGGCCAGGGCGATGGCGGCCGCGGTGTTCCGTCCGAGCGGCTCGGTCAGCACGGCGACGCCCGGGAGCTGGCTCCGGACGAGACGCTCGTAGCGTCGATCGGTGACGATCGTGACGTCGTCGGTCACCCCGGCCAGTCGAGCGACCGTCGCCTGTACCAGCGTCTCAGCCGTGACCAGCGGCAGGAACGGCTTCGGGTGCTCGGGGCGGCTCAGGGGATAGAGGCGCGTCCCGCCCCCGCCGGCCAGGATGACCGCATACATGTAGGGTCCATTCTAGGGGCGGTACCGGTCCCTCAGAAGCTGGGTGGCGTGACGCAGAAGAGGACCGAGACCGGCGCGTCGCTGCGATTCATGTTCCAGTGCGGCAGCCGCGATGGAAAGGTGATGGCGTCACCCTCGCGCAGCACGTAGTGCTCGTCCGAGACCCACAGATCCAGGACCCCGGACAGCACCACGACGACCTCTTCGTCGGAGTCGTGGGTGTACGGCTCGTCGCCCGTCCCGCCGCCCGGCTCGATGGTCGAGAGAATGACCTGGAGTCGTCCGGCCATGTTCGAGGTCAGGAACTCGTCGACAGCCTTGAGGCCGGGGTAGGCGATCCGGCGGCGCGCCTCGCGGCGAACCACCCGGCCGGCCTCGGGCTCGTCGGCGAACAGTTGGGCGATGGACAGGTCGAGGGCCCGGGCGATGCGCTGGACCGTGGCGATCGATGGGCTGGTGACCTCGCGCTCGACCTGCGACAGGAAGCTCTCGGTGACGCCGGCCCGCTCGGAGACGTCACGCAGGGTCAGCCGGCGCGCCTTGCGCAGGGTCCTGATTCGCGCCCCGAGCTGGAGCTCCCGCGTCATTCCCATCCTCCCGACTCCTTCAACGGCCTGAAGTATAGATACAGATCGCACTGTCGCCGACTCCAGATCGAACCCCGAGTGTGCGAATTTCGCAGCATTTCTGCGTTGACGCTCGACGTCCTCGCCCGTACCATGCAGCGATCCTGTAGCGCGGCTACAGGCACGTTGCTCAGCGCCCCGGAGCCGCACCTCGAGGTCGCCGTTGACCACCTCCTTGACGCCGGACGCCACGACCGGGTCCCGCCCGAGCGCGTATGGAGCACGCGCCGCCGCGCCGGCCGTTGCCACGGCGGCCACGCCGGACGTCGAGATCGTCGACGTTACGAAGCGCTTCGGGGCGGTCACCGCGGTCGATCGGATGCGCCTGTCGATCGCGCGCGGCGAGTTCTACAGCCTGCTCGGGCCATCCGGCTGCGGCAAGACCACGACCCTGCGGATGATCGCCGGCTTCGAGCAACCGACTGAAGGCGAGATCTTCCTCGACGGAAAGCCGATCGCCGGCATCCCGCCCTATCGGCGCAATGTCAACACCGTCTTTCAGCACTACGCGCTCTTCCCGCATATGGACGTCGCGCGCAACGTGGGTTACGGCCTGCGCCAGCGGAAGGTGAGCAAGGACGACGAGGAGCGCCGGGTCAGTGAGGCGCTTGCCCTCGTTCGCCTCGCCGGCTACGAGCGGCGACGCACCTGGGAGATGTCCGGCGGCCAGCAGCAGCGCGTGGCGCTGGCCCGCGCCCTGATCAACCACCCGACCGTGCTGCTCCTCGACGAACCCCTCGGCGCTCTGGACCTGAAGCTTCGCAAGGAGATGCAGCTGGAGCTCAAGGCGCTCCAGCGCGAGGTCGGGATCACCTTCGTCTACGTGACCCACGACCAGGAAGAAGCGCTCACGATGAGCGACGTGATCGTCGTGATGCGCGATGGCCGGATCCAGCAGCAGGGTGGGCCAACCGAGCTCTACGAGCGCCCGACCAACCGGTTCGTCGCCGACTTCCTGGGCAGTTCCAACTTCATGCCGGCGACCGTGGAGAGCTTCGATTCGGCGAGCCGCCGGGCCACCGTCCGCAGCGAGCGTGGCCTCGTGCTCCGTGGCTCGGTCACAGATCCCGCCGCGACACCCGCCGCCGGCGACGCCGTCACCGTGGCCACCCGTCCGGAACGGCTCGAGGTCCAGGTCGCCGATAACCTGGCGAACGAGCCCGACCCCGGCTGGACCGAGCTGGCCGGCCGCATCAACCAGGGGACCTATCTTGGCGACCACACGGAGTACCGGGTGGCCACCGACGCAGCCGGCGAGCTGATCGTCCGGCGTCAGAACACGGTGGGCGCGGGGAGCGCCCTGGGGGGAGGACCCGGCGACCCGGTGGTCGTCCGGTGGCACGAGACGGCCAACCTCATCCTTGCTGGATGAGCTGGCAGACAGGCGTCGTCACATCGACGATGAGGAGGAGGAGCACTGGTGGCTGATCAGGATCGCGATGCGTTCATGGCCCGGATGGCCCGAGCCAAGGTCAATCGGCGAGGGTTCCTGGCCGCAGCGGGGCTGATGGGCGGCAGCGCCGCCCTTGCCGCCTGTACCAGCGGGTCCGGCGCGACGGCCGCCCCGGCGCCCTCGACCGGCGAGGCGAGCTCGGCGCCCGAGCCGTCGACCGCAGCGAGCGAGGCTCCGGCGGCGGCCCCCTCGTACGCCACTGAGGACGAGCTCTGGATGCTCAACTGGTCCGGCTACGTCGACCCCGGCAACATGGAGACCTTCAAGGCCGAATACGGGGTCAAGAACTTCCAGTACGACATCTTCGCCAACAACGATGAGCTCCTGGCCAAGCTCGCCGGTGGGGCCACGGGCTACGACCTGGCCTGCCCCACGGCAGATTTCATCCCGGCGATGGTCGAGCAGGGTTTTATCCAGAAGCTGGATTACAGTCGGATCCCGAACTTCAAGTACATCGATCCGGCGGTCCTGAGCCAGAAGTGGGATCCGAACAACGAGTATCACGTGCCCAAGGACTTTGGCACGACCGGGATCATCTATCGCGCGAAGATCGTCAAGGAGCCGGTCACGTCGTGGCGGGAGTTCTACGATCTGGCCCGCGGCAAGTACAGCGGCAAGGTCGTCATCGTCGATTCGCTCGGCGACGTGCTGATCTTTCCCCTCAAGATGCTGGGTTACTCACTGAATTCAACCAATCCGAAGGAGCTCGAGGAGGCCAAGCAGGTCCTGCTTGATTTGGCGCCGCACGTCCTGGCGCTGGATTCGGATACCTACCAGGACAAGCTGGCGTCCGAGGAGGCGGTCCTCTGCCTCGGCTGGACAGGTCCACTGCTGTTGATGCGGGAAGATCCAAAGACGGCCGACCTCACCTACGTGGTCCCGAGCGAGGGCACGCTGTTCTGGCTCGACACCTGGGTCATGATGGCCGACGCGCCCCACCCGAACGCCACCTACGCCTGGTTTGACTATGTCCAGCGACCGGATATCCAGGCCAAGGAGACGGAGTACACCGGATATGCGACGCCGAACACGGAGGCTCTGAAGCTCCTGCCGGCCAAGATCACCAGCGATCCGTGGATCTTCCCGCCGGCGGACGTGATGAGGAACCTCGAGGGCGCCGAACCGGACGTCAATACGAACGAGGACCGGATCGCCGTCTGGACCGAGTTCAAGTCGCATATCGGCGGCTGATTCCAGTTCAGTCGAGTCATCGTCTGCGTCGATGGCCGCCGCGTTAACGACGAAGTCGGGCGCACCCGAGGGAGGGCGGGCGAAGGCCGCCCTCCTGACGGTTGCGCTGTTGCTGCCCGCCAGCCTCTGGTATTTCTTGTTGCTCGTCATGCCCATGGCTGTCGTCGTCGCCTTCAGCGTCGGCGACAAGGGGAAGAATGGCGGCTATACGCCCGCGTTGACCCTCGATAACTACGGACAGGTGATCAAAGGGTTCGATCCGTTCGTGGATAGTCTGAAGCTGGCGACCGCGGGAACGATCCTGACCCTCCTGGTCGCCTTGCCGCTCGCCTATTTCCTGGCCACCCGGGCGGGTCGGCGCAAGGGTCTCTTCATCCTCCTGCTGGTCATCCCGTTCTGGACGAGCTTCCTGATCCGGACATATAGCTGGCTGATCGTGCTCGGCAAGGGCAACATCGGCGGCTTCATCGGCGGGCTCATCGGCGATCCGGACTTCCGAGTCCTCGGGACGCCGACGGCGATCCTCATTGGGCTGGTGTACGGCTATTTGCCGCTCATGATCTTCCCGCTCTACGTCACCCTGGAACGGTTGGATCGCTCGCTGCTCGAGGCCTCGAAGGACCTCGGTGCCGGGCGCTGGGCCACCTTCCGACAGATCACCCTGCCGATTGCGCTGCCCGGCCTAGTGACCGGGAGCATCCTCGTATTCATTCCGATGATGGGCGAGTACGTCATCCCACAGATCCTGGGCTACGGACGCACCTTCCTTATCGGCAACGCCCTCGTCCTCGACTTCCTGGAGGCCCGCAACTGGCCGCTCGGGTCGGCCAAGGCGGTGATCCTCATCGCGATCATGCTGGTCACGGTCAGTGTGTACGTCTGGTTCGTGAATCGAGGTCGCCAGGCGCGCGAGGTCAGCGTCCTGTGAGTGCGCCCGCGGTCGCTGCGTCGGGCGTGGCCAGTCCCCGTTCGCGTCGTGGCCGAGCGCTCGTGGCTGCTGAGCGGATGAACGGCGTGATCGACGGCCTGTTCCGGACGCAGGCCGTGATCGTCTACACGTTCCTGTATCTGCCAATCGCCATCGTGGTCATCTTCGCCTTCAATGCCAATCGGCTGGCCACGATCTGGACCGGCTTCACGACCGACTGGTTCGGGATCGCGCTCAACGACGCTGTGGTGACGAAGGCGCTCGGCAACAGCGCCGTCATTGCCTTCGCCAACGCCATCCTTGCCACGCTTTTCGGAACGATGGCGGCGCTCGGCCTCCAGCGCGTCGGCAAGCGGACGCGGCAGGGCTACGACGTGCTGACGTACATCAGCATCATCGTGCCGGAGATCGTCATCGCGCTGGCAACGCTGGTCTTCTTCGCGTCGTCGTTCGACGTCATCAACCCCGCGCTCAGCAGCCTTCAGGGCGGCGGCAAGGGCGCCTTCAAGCTCGGCTTCGGCCAGTTCACGGTGATCGCCGCGCACGTGCTGTTCAACACGAGCCTGGTCCTGCTGCTCGTCCGAGCGCGTCTGTCGGGGATGGACCGAACGCTGGTCGAGGCCAGCCAGGACCTCTTTGCAACGCCGTGGCGGACCTTCCGGCAGATCACGTTTCCGCAGCTCCTGCCGGCGATCGTTGCCGGGTTCCTCCTGTCGTTCACGTTCAGCTTCGACGACTACGTCATCACCAGCTTCGTGACCGGCCCGGGCTCCACTACCCTTCCGCTGTACATCTTCGGACAGGTCAAGCGTGGCGTGAGCCCGGAGACGAATGCGGTCGCCACGATGGTCCTGGCCTTCACCGTCGGCATGCTCCTCGTCGGCCAGGCTGTCCTGGCCTGGCAGGGCCGCGGGACAGGCCGCCGCGACGGGTCGATGGCGTCCATCGTCACGGAGCGCTGACCCGAGCGACGACCGACCGATCGACCGAGCGAATGGACTATGCTCGGTGCGATCACACAAACACCCAGGTGCGGAGGAGGCCTCGCGCGATGGATCGAATCGAGTTCTGGAGGCACTACGAGGACTGGCAGCGGGGAAGGATCTCCCGTCGACGGTTCATGCAGGTGACCGGGCTCGGCGTGGCGTCGGCGATCATCGCCGCCTGTGCTCCGACGACGGGCGCCTCGCCCGCGGCCTCTGCGCCGCCCTCGGCAGCCCCGTCCGAGGCCCCCGCGCCGAGCATCGCGTCGACGATCGACCCGACGGCCGACTGGACGCCACGCGTGGGGGTCGATCTTGGCACCGAGCTCCTGATCACGACGTGGCCGAATTACCACGATCCCAAGACGATCCAGCATTTCACTGACCTCACGGGCGTCCAGGTCGAGATCAATCCGCTCGGCTCGAACGAGGAGATGCTGGCCAAGCTGCTGATCGGGAATACGGGCTGGGATGTGCTTGTCCCGACCAACTACACGTTCGAGACGTACGGCAGCAAGAAGCTTGTCGAGCCGCTCGAGCTCTCGAAGCTGCCGCACCTCGACATCACGCGCTATGACCAGAACCTGCTGGCGCCCGCGTACTATCCGGCCGGCACGGGCGTCCTCCACGGGTTCAACAAGGACTGGGGCACCACCGGCTATACGATCAACACGAAGTACGTGAAGAAGCCGATGACGACGTGGAAGGACTTCTTCGATCTCGCCCAGAGCGACTACAGCGGCAAGGTGACGATCCACGACTACCAGTTGACGTCCATCGGGAACGCGCTCGTCTACCACGGTTACTCGTTCAATTCCGTGGACGCAGCGGAGCTGGCGAAGGCCGAGGCGCTGCTGATCGCCGCCAAGAAGCACCTGTTCGCGATCACGAGCGATTACCAGCCGCCGATGCGCGCCGAGGACGCGTGGGTCGCGATGACCTGGACGAACGACGCGGTGCAGCTCAACCGCGACATCCCCGAGATCGAGTACGTCATCGGCTCCGATGGCGGCGAGATCTGGTCCGATTTCTTCGCCGTCGTGACCGGCACGGCACACCGTGAAGCCGCATACGCGTTCCTCGACTACATGGCGACGCCGAAGGTCGCCGCGAAGGATGCCGAGTTCCACGGGGCGCCGCTCGTGGACAGCGCGATGATCGAGCTGCTCCCGGCGTCGGTGACCTCGAACAAGATCACATACCCCGACGAGGCCGCCCTCAGCAAGCTCGAGTTCGGGACGGCCGAGCTCCTGACCAATGAGGCCCGAGCCGAACTCTGGGCGCGTTTCAAGTCGGCTTGACGGCGCGCGGATCCGCGCGGGATCCCTCGGACAGGGCCGGGCGCGCACGCACCGCGCCGGCGCGGTGGCGATCACGCGTTGTCACCGCTCTCCTGCTCGGGCCGACGAGCGCCTGGTATTTCCTGCTGCTCCTCGCGCCCCTCGTCATCCTCGTCGTCTTCAGCTTCGGGGCCCGCGCCCCGGAGGGTGGCTACGCTCCCGCCTTCCAGCTCGACAACTACCTCGAGCTTCCGACCCGGGCGACGGCATTCACGAACGCACTCTGGATGGCGGCCGGCGGAACGCTGCTCTGCCTGGTCGTCGGGTACCCGCTGGCCTACTACCTCGCGACACGGGCGGGCACGAAACGGACGCTCCTGGTCGTCCTTGTCGTGGTCCCGTTCTGGACGAGCTTCCTCATCCGGACCTACGCCTGGCTGACGATCCTCGGCAACAACGGCATCCCGGCTTTCCTGGACCGCGCCGGGGCGGGCCACGTCGTGCTCCTCAACACCCCGCTGGCCGTCATGCTGGGCATCGTCTACAACTACCTG
>CAYLSK010000014.1:21051-24049 GCA_964385975.1 uncultured Anaerolineaceae bacterium
CGCTCACGTGGCCGAGCTTCCTGTACGGCGCGGTGCCGCTGATGGTCTTCCCGCTTTACGTGAGCCTGGAGCGGCTGGACAAGGGGTTCCTCGAGGCATCGAAGGACCTGGGCGCCGGCCGGCTGGCGACCTTCCGACAGGTGACCCTCCCGCTCACTTCGGCGGGTCTGCTCAGCGGCGTCATGCTGGTCTTCATCCCGATCATGGGCGAGTACATCATTCCGGCCCTGCTCGGCGGCGGGAAGGTCTTTTTCATCGGCAACGCGCTCGTCGACCTCTTCCTCCAGTCCCGCAACTGGCCATTCGGCTCGGCGGCGGCGATCGTGCTGATCGTGGTCATCCTCGTCGCGGTCAGCCTGTACCTGTGGCTGGGTTCGCGAGGCCAGGTCCGGCGTGAGGTCTCGATACTGTGAGCCAGGGGACGGCACCGGGCACGGCTACCGGCCGGCGCCCGGTCGACCGCGCCGGTCGCTGGGTCGATCGCGTCTTCCGGTCCCACGCCGCCTTGGTTTACCTCTTCCTGTATGTCCCGATCGGCCTCGTCGTCCTGTTCAGCTTCAATGCCGGCGAGCGGACCGGGGAGCTTCGAGGGCTGTCGCTGCGCTGGTACGCCTACGCCGTGGACGACAGGTTCGCCATGGCGGCGCTCCGCAACAGCCTGGTCGTCGGAGCGTGGACCGCGATCCTGGCCACGTCGCTTGGGACGATCGCGGCGCTCGCGCTGCAGAGAACCCCACGCACCGTTCGAGCGGTGTTCGACGCGATCACCTACATCGCGATCATCATCCCGGGGATCGTCATCGGGATCGCAACCTTGATCTTCTTCGTCAACCTGTTCGGCTGGTTGAACCCATGGTTGGCCTACGTCTGGATGAGCGCGGGCTTGGGTGCCTCGCCGACGATCGGAACCGGCCTCCACACGATCGTGGCTGCACACGTCCTGTTCACGATGGCGATCGTCATGGTCCTGATCCGCGCTCGCCTGGCCGGGATGGATCGATCGCTCACCGAGGCATCGTTCGATCTGTTCGCCACGCCGCTTCGGACGTTCGTCCAGGTCACGCTGCCCCAGCTGTGGCCTGCGATCATCACGGGCGCGCTCCTCGCATTTACGTTCAGCTTCGACGACTACGTCATCGCATCGTTCGTCGCGGGCCCGGGCCAACCGACGCTGCCGATGTACGTGTTCGCTTCGATACGTCGTGGCATCACGCCGGAGATCAATGCGATCGCGAGCATGGTTCTCGGGGTGACCGTCTCAGCCCTCGTGATCGTCGGCGCGGTCTACCGGCGGCAGGTTCGGCAGGGCCGCACGGGCGATGGCCTCAGGCTCCGGACCCTGGTGGTCGCCGTCCCCGTCGCCGAGGAGCCCGCGTGAACGACGAGCGGCCCGAACCCCTTCACTTCCCGCTCGACAATGTCGACGGCTGGCGCGGCCCGACGGCCTCGCAGGCGGGCGGACTGACCCTCGCCGCCGGCAGGGCGATCATCGCCGCGGTCCAGGCCGTGGCTCGCGAGATCGAGGTCGCGATGAGCTGCGCGGTGGTCGATTCGGGTGACCAGCTGGTCGCCTTCGAGCGGATGGACGGGGTGGACCTGGTCGGGATCACGCTGGCCCGGGACAAGGCGTTCACCGCACTCGTCAACCGGATGCCCACGGCCGACCTCGCGCCGATCGTGCAGCCCGGCGCCGAGTTCTATGGCTACGCGTCGGTGGCCGGTGGGCGGACGATCGTGTTCGCCGGGGGGATGCCGCTGGAACGCGATGGCGTCCTGGTCGGCGCGGTCGGGGTCAGTGGCGGGGACTCGGCGCAGGACCAGCAGGCGGTCGAGGCGGGGGTTCGGGCGTTCGACGGCAGGTAGGCGGTCGAAGGCGGGGGTTCGGGCGTTCGACGGCAGGTAGGCTGTCGAAGGCGCACCGTGCGGTCCCAAGGGAGTCAAACGCGTCTAATGCATGGCGCGAGGGAGGCGGATCTCGCCGGTAGACTCGTTCGCCCCGGTCACCCGGCGCGAGTCGGCCTGCCGAGAGCTCGCGGCGTCAGGCGATGCGCACTCGGTGTGACCCCCATGGAGGTGACGACCCACCAGGGGTCGCCGATCCTCGCATCCAGTCGCCAGCGGACTGGTAGCGATCGGATACCGGCTCGGAGCGCCGGTTCGGCCTCAGGTTGAGCGTGGATGCGCCGCCCTGACTGGGCGCACAGGCGCCAACTCGTCCGTACCAGTCCGTGGATGCGGTTTTGCGAGACGGGCCGCGACGGCCGCCGTCGTCAACAACGTGCCTGGGAAGGAAATCTATGCCGACAACCTCGTCGCGCTCGAAGCCGGCTCGGGCAGGCCCGCTTCGGCGGCCAGCAGCGCGGCCTTGTCGATCCGCTCCCACGGCAGATCCAGGTCCGGCCGCCCGAAGTGCCCGTAGGCGGCGGTCTGACGGTAGATCGGCCGGCGCAGGTCGAGCGCCGCGATGATCGAGGCCGGACGCAGGTCGAACTGGCGCTCGATCAGGGCCTGGATCGCGGCGTCGGAAATCCGCCCGGTCCCAAACGAATCGACGCTCAGGCTGATCGGGTGGGCGATCCCGATCCCGTAGGCAACCTCGACCTCGAAGCGATCGGCCAGCCCGGCGGCGACCACGTTCTTGGCCACCCAACGAGCGGCATAGGCGGCAGATCGGTCGACCTTGGTCGGGTCCTTGCCGCTGAACGCGCCGCCGCCATGACGGGCCATGCCGCCGTACGAGTCGACGATGATCTTGCGCCCGGTCAACCCGGCGTCGCCCATCGGGCCACCGGTCACGAACCGTCCGGTCGGGTTGACGTGCATCACCGGGTCGGTGTCGCGCAGCTCGACCGGGATCGTCGGCAGGATGACCGTCTCCACGATGTCGGAGCGAAGTCGCTCCGGGCGGACGTCCGGATCGTGTTGGGCGGAGACGACCACCGTCCGGAGCCGGACCGCCACGCCGTGCTCGTACTCGACGGTGACCTGGGTCTTGCCG
>CAYLSK010000015.1:0-1174 GCA_964385975.1 uncultured Anaerolineaceae bacterium
GCTTCCCTTCATAAAGATGATAGACCCCGGTCCCGGCGTTCCCGACGAAGACGTATCGGCTCCCGTCGGGGTGGAAGGAGAGCTGCGTGTTGAAGGAGTCGTCGGAGTCGCCGCCGCCCAGGAGCGTTTCCTCCGCGGTGGCGGCTCGCCGCGGAGGCCGCGAGCTTACGCGCTCCGCCGCCCCGCCCACGGACTGGGTGCTGGCCACGAAGATCGCCTGGGCCGACCCGTCCCGGCGCTCGAAGCTCAGTTGCCGCCCGTCCGCGGAGAAGCGCGGATTCCACTCGTTCTGGTCCGGGCTGGACGTCACGTTGCGGAGGACGAGCTGCCGCGCGACCATCGCGTCCCCGAGCGCCCGAGCGGCGCGACAGCGAATCGGCGACCGGCAGAGCGGCGAGGGCCACGACCGCGTAGACGAAGTGGAGCAGCTCGCCGGGCCGGCCACCGCCCGCGAGCAAACCCAGGCCGCCTGCGATCGTCACGACCAGCACCAGCAGCAGCAGCACCTCGAGTCGACCAGCCCATACGCCCGGTGGTGAGCGGCGCCAGGCACGCCAGCCCGCTTCGAGGCCGATGAACAAGAGGACGACGGCGCTCGTGATCGCGAGCCACTGATGGAGTTGGGCGACGATGGTCGTGCTCCTTGACGGCCGGCCGGGCTGGCCAGATTAGCCCGCTTCAGCCTGCCTCGGCGATCGCGTTCTGGACGACGCCCACGATGAGAACGAGCCAGAAGACGCCCATGGCCAGGAACGCCCAGCCGCGCTTGCGCCAGTTGAATGCCGCTGCCGAGCCATCCGGCTCGTGCTCGCCGCGATCGACGAACGGGATCACGACCAGCGAACCGAGCAAGAGCACCATGCCGACGATCGTGCCCCAGATGTCCGGGTTGATCCCGAGCTTCTCGTCAAAGAACACGTTCATCCCGTGAGTCCAGCTGATCGGGAAGGTCGGCTTGTAACCCAGCCCGCCGGGGCCGTGCGTGGACCCGAAGAGGGGTGAGGACTGCAGGAGCTGCGGAGCGGTCCCAGAGTCCCGCGGAAGGAAGATCGCGATCAGCAGCACGATCCCAAGGATGATCCCGCCGTAGATAAGCCAACCCCTGATGTGCTCGGTGAAAGCCGCGGTCCGGCCGCTGGCGCGCAGCCAGAACGGAGCCGAAATGCCCTTGAAC
>CAYLSK010000015.1:1184-23757 GCA_964385975.1 uncultured Anaerolineaceae bacterium
GTAGATCTGCGTCAGCTTCTCGGTCGCTGTCGGGATCTCCTTCAGGGCCGCGAAGGTATAGCCGAACGCCCCGGCAAGGCCAACCGCCTGGAAGACCTCTGAGACGTGCCAGGGCACGGCGAAGCCCACCTCGTCCCAGTGGAGCGCCTCACCAGTGACAGAGACAACGAATGTCAGGCCTGCCAGGCCGACGCCGACTAGCCAGAGCCCTTCCTTGCCGCGCCGATAGCCGCCCGTGATGAACACCCGGACCATGTGGATCATCACGAGGGCGTAGATCAGGTAGGCGTTGTAGTAGTGGAAGTTGACTACGGTGGCCCAGCCAAAGGTGTGGAGCAGATGGTCGACGTTCCCGTACGCCTGGCCGGCATCGGGCGTGTAGACGAATGACAGCAGAAAGCCGGTGAAGATCTCAAGGGCGAGGCCGATCGCCAGCACACCCCCGAGCAGATACCAGATGCTGTTCGTCTCGACGGGGATCAGGTAGTCGCTGACCATCTGGCGGAAGCCGAACTGGTCGGTGAGCTTCGCCCATAGCCCTCGCGGGGCGGGCAATGGCGGCGCCGCCGTGGGAGACGTCGACCCAGTCGACCCCGTCGTCATGACCCTGCCCTCCTGCCATATGTACCCAACCAGCGTGGATCGTCCCTCGCAGTTCACCTCGCCATCCAGTGCCGAATGGCCCTATGTGGCCTGGCGCCGGCTCCGGCCGCCGTCTGCTACAGGAAGTCACGGCAGCTCTACAGCCTTGCTGTGACGGTCAGGATCTAAGGCGACACGAACACCGCCCCAGTCATGCCGGCCGCTGCATGGCCCGGGATGGCGCACAGGAACGGATAGGTGCCCGGCGTGTCAAATGCGATGGTGAGGCGGGTCGACTGACCCGGCATGGTCAGCGTCTCCAGGCCTCGGAGATTCGGCATGCCGATCGATGGGAACGCGAGGTCGTGACGCTCAGTTCCTCGGTTGACGATCGTCACGAGCACCGACTGACCTGCCCGCGCGTCGATCCGGTTCGGGCTGAACCGCATCTCCGTCACGACGATCTCGACCGAGCTCTGTCCTTCGACTCGCCCGCCCGCCTGCTGGTTGGCAAGTGCAGACAGACCGACCAGAACGAGGACGGTTGCTGCGAGGAGAAGGGTCAGGACCCACTTCATTACCGCCACCTCGCCCCAGGCATCGCCGTATCGATCCAGGGAATCCCTCGTGACCGATACGAGTCGCGGGCTATGTTCAGCCAGACTGGAGGATGGCCCTGACGCTGTCCGTGGGACAGGGTCTTTGGTCATCATCCGAAGGGCCATCTGGACCAGGGGACCGACGCCGCCGTTGGGCATCGGCATTCACGAGGACGTCGGCGGGCCAGTGCAGCTCAGACCCGTCCGCCGATGGTGTGACTCGTCAGAGCCTCCTCCGGGCCGTTCGGCCCAGTTGCGACAGGCCACATGACCCTAGCGCCGCTCGCAATCCGAGGCGAGCCTCGGTCGACCATGGGGTTTGACGTAACGCCGATGGGACCAGACTCGGCGACCGTGCCGCTGCGCGTCGCTCGGGTTGCGCAGATCGACCTCCAGTGCGCCCTCGACGCCCTCGACGATCCATCGTGGCTGGGTCAGTCGATCGACCCACCCGAGGGCGACTCCCAAAGCCGCCGGGTTGCCACGGACCTCGAGCTGCCCATCCTCGATGGGAGTGGCAAGCTTCCCATTCGCAAGTCGGCACTGATCGACCTCGGCCCGGCGAAGAACGTCGATGGCTCCCTCCATGTCGATATTGCATGGCGATCGGCGGGTCTTGCGCCGCTCTTCCCGGTCTTCGCGGGTCACCTTGAGATCAGCGCCACGCGGCTCACGCTCGACGGCAGGTACGCGCCGCCGTTTGGGAAGCTCGGTCTCCTGATCGACGAGGCCCTGCTGCACCTCGTCGCCCGTCGAACCGCCCAGGCGTTTCTTGGTCGCCTGGCCGCAAGGTGTCAGGGTCCTCTGGCGGGCGGCGCCTGACCGATGCCGCTTGACGTGGCGAGCATCACGTTGCGCCTTCGCCGCCTGGGTCTTCAGCGGCGGATCATGCTGTACGTCACGCTCGGGCTCGGCGCGATGTTCGGGACGCTGGCGTTTCTCGGCCTCGGCGCAATCGATCAGGCCACGCGCCTCGTCTTTCAGGAGCGTCTGAGCACCGCCTACACCACGGCCGGGATCATCGAGCGCGATTTCGGACGGATCGCGACTGATGTGCAGGAGACCAGCCGGGAGTTGAGCGCTGCAATCGGGCCAGGTAGCCCTTCGCTGCGCGCAGCCGGACTCCTGGAGCATTTGGCTCGGATCAATCCTTACCCGTTCTTCCGAGTCAGCGGGATCTGGCTGCTGGATCCAGCCGGCGACGTCGTGGATGCCGCGGGTCTCCCGGCTCCGGCGGATGCACCTCCCGGCGTGGGTCGGAACCTCGTCGCGACGTACAGCGACCAGTCTGTCGTGCTCCGTCCGATCGCGCCGGTGCCAGGGGCCATAGCGTTTGCCACCGTCCTCGTTCGGACGTCGAGCACTCTGGCATCGGTGGTGCTCGTGCACACGACTTCGGTGAACAGTTCCGCCGACTTCGTTCCCGCCTTGTACGGTCGACTCGGCGGATCTGTGGCGACGTTGTCCGACGGCGACGCTGCCGAGACCTACCATCTTGAGGTCGTCGATCCAACCGGGACGGCCATGCTCGGCGTCGGTTACGACGAGGTCCCCGGGCAGCCAAGCCGCCACTTCCCTGCGATCCGAAACCTGATGGCGAGCGGTTCAGCTGCCGCGCTGCTTCACGAACCCGGACCCGGCGAACAGTTCGAAGCTCACGTGATGGCGGTCGTCCCTCTGGCGGGCAGTCCCTTCTACGTCGTTCTTGAACAGCCGGTCGATGTAGCGCTCGCGCTCCCACGCCGGCTTCGCGAGCAGCTCCTTCTGGCGACGATCGTGGGGTTCCTCGCGTCGCTCGTCGTCGCCTGGGTCACGACTCGCCACGTCGTCAAACCGACCGAAGAGCTCACCGGTGCCGCCGAGCGGATGGCTGGCGGCGATCTCGCGATCCCGATCAGCGTGGCCGCTCAGGACGAGGTTGGCCAGCTTGCGGAGAGTCTCGAGGCGATGCGCCAGCGTCTGCGAGAAGCGTACGATGCGGTCGAGAAGACGAACAAGGAACTCGAGATCCGTGTCAGCGAGCGGACCGAGCGCCTTGGCCACGTCCTGCGCCAGACGATCTCCGCCCAGGAGGACGAGCGACGGCGTCTCGCTCGCGAGCTGCACGACGAGACCGCCCAGACGATCGCCGCCCTATCGATCGCCCTCGATCGCGCCCGGGACGGGCTCCAAGGGGCCGGCCCTGAGGCGATCTCGCAGATCGGCGAGGCGAAGCAGCTGTCCTCGCGTCTCCTCGCCGAGACGCGTCGGCTCATCCTCGGCTTGCGGCCCACGGTCCTTGACGATATGGGCCTCCTGCCGGCGATCCGCTGGTACGCCGAGAGTTACCTCGGTGACAAGGGGATCGAGACGAGAGTGGAGGCAGCGGTGCCCGCTCAGCGACTGCCGGCCCACATCGAGGTCGCGCTCTTCCGGATCGTCCAGGAGGCCCTTGCAAACGTCGCGAAGCACTCGCAGGCCGGTCACGTCGACGTTCGGCTCACCCAGGACGAGCGCGAGATCACGGTTACGGTGGCTGATGACGGCAGGGGCTTTGATGTGGCTCGAGCGCTCGACCGGGCGGGTCCGACGGAAAGCGTCGGGTTGCTGGGAATGCAGGAGCGCGCGCGGTTGCTCGGAGGTCGGCTGGAGATCCGAGCTCGCGACGGGGGCGGGACGCTCGTCCGCGTCGAGATCCCGCTGAGCGACGAGGCCGGCTGACGATGTCAAAGATCCGGGTCCTCGTTGTCGACGATCACACGCTCTTCCGCCAGGGTATCGTCGGCCTGCTCGAGAGCCAGCCCGATATCGAAGTCGTCGGCCAAGCTGGCAGCGCCAAAGACGCCCTTACGACCGCCGTAGAGCTGTCACCGGACGTCGTGCTGATGGACATCAGCATGCCAGGAACGAGCGGGCTCACCGCCACGGCCGAGATCAAGGCTCGCAGTCCCCAGGCGAACGTGCTAATCCTGACGATCCACGACCGCGAGGATTACCTCTACCAGGCGCTGCGGGCCGGGGCGTCTGGCTACGTTCTCAAGGGCGCTGACATCCACGACCTGCTCGATGCCGTCCGCAGCGCGTATCGAGGCGACGTCTACCTGTACCCGAGCGCGACGAAGGCTCTCATCGCCGACTACCTGCGCCGAGCCCGGGCGGGCGAGGATCGCGCCGGCTACGACGGCCTGACTGACCGCGAGCGCGAGATCCTCCACCTGATCGCCCAAGGCAAGACGACGCCGGAGATTGCGGCCGAGCTGGTCCTGAGCCCGCATACGGTCCAGACCCACCGTGACCACATCATGACCAAGCTCGATCTCCACTCCAAGGCGGCGTTGATCAAGTACGCGATCGCGAAAGGGCTGATCGAGCTGTAAGACCCGGCTCGAACCCCCGAGGCTCGGCGGCCAAACCATCCCCCATTCGACCTATCCCCAAATCGGTCGTTCGCCCTAGCCGTCTCAGCTGTGGGCGCGATGGTTTGCCGGTGGATCGGCGGCCATGCTGGTGGTCAGGAATGGAGACCAGCATGTCCAGCATGGAGTTCAAGGTCCGGGACGAGCCCGCCCTGGGCCAGAGCGTCCGACGCTACCGCATCGCTTGTTCCCACGGCACCAGCTCCGCCGTGCTCCTCCCTGGCCGCAAGCCGTTTGCCGATCTGGCCGTGCTCGACTTGATGTTGGCCGGCCACCACAGCAGGCAGCGTTGTCAGTGCGTTCCGGCCATGCCGGCGGTCACGACCGAGGCCCGTGCGTGACCAACGCCCGTCGGCACCCACTGAAGATCAGGAGGTCGAATTCATGAAACGCGCGTTTACCGCAACCCTTGCCGTTGCCGCGCTCGTCGCGGCATGCAGTTCGGGCGTCGGGGTGGTGTCACCGGTCCCGAGCCCTGCGGCATCGCCGATCGCGGCTGCCTCTCAGGGCACTGAACCCTCGCCGGTCGCGAGCCTCGATCCGACCCCGGCCCCGTCGGTCACCCTCGGTTTCGTGCCGGGCACCAAGGCGAGCCCGCGTGCGGTCGAGATCGTCGTCGACGACGCGCTTACCTTCTTCCCGAACGTCATCACCGTGGCCGAGGGTGAGACCGTCACGTTCGCCATCGCCAACGCTGGCAAGGCGGCTCACGAGTTCATGCTCGGGCCGGCGGCCGATGCGATGGCCGACAAGGAGGGCACGCCCGAGGTTGCCGACATTCTCGCCGGCGAGACGAAACCGCTGACCTTCACCTTCGATGGCCCTGGGCCATTCGCCTTCGCCTGTCACGAGCCGGGGCACTTTGAGGCCGGCATGCTTGGCTACGTCGTCGTCGTCGGACCGGACGTCCCGGCCCTGGGGACGGTCGCGCAGCCGCGGCTCGTCGAGGTCGACATGAGCGACCAGCTGAAGTTCGATCCCGCGGAGATCAGCGTCGCAAAGGGCGAGACCGTGACATTCCTCGTGTCCAACCTCGGGACGGCGGTGCACGAGTTCGCGGTCGGTCAGGCGGACAAGGTCGATGCCGACCAGATCGACGGAACCATCGTCAAGGAAGTCGATGAGATCGAGAGCCACCAGATCAAGACCGTGACATACACCTTCGATGGGCCAGGTCCGTACGGCTTCGCCTGCCACGAGACGGGGCACTTCGAAGCCGGAATGAAGGGGATGATCGCATTCGCCAATTGATCGCCGCAGCGATCTGCCGGGTGCGCTCTCAGATTGCCCGGTCCTGACGCGGATGCTGCCAGGCACCAACCGAGGGTTCCTGAGCGGATCGATCATGGTCCTGCGCACCCGCGGCCGCAGATCGGGTCGCTGGGTCGACGCCCGCCTGGGTACGCGATCCTGGACGGCAACGTCTGATCGGTGCCGTCTGCCTATCGAGCTGGGCGCGCCTGCTGCGGCGGCGAGGATCTCGAAGCTGATCGTTGCCAGTCAGTCCGCGCTGACCGCGGAACGTGGCCGCGCGCGTCGTGCACAATTGGCCGACGCCCAGTGACCGTGGCGCAGCAACCATGGAGGCTCGCCGGTGACCGCTACGGCCCTGCCTATCCAGCCATCGCCATTCGCGGTCCTTCGCAAGCGGGCGTTCGTCTACATCTGGAGCGCTCAGCTCGTCTCCACGATCGGGGATGCCCTGACCAGCCTGGCCGCCGGCATCATCGTGTACCGGCTGACCGGCTCGGCGCTCAGTGTCGGCTTGATGCTGATGGCGACGGCGGTGCCCGCCCTCGTCTTCGGTCTCATCGCCGGCGTGGTCGTCGACCGCTACGACCGCAAGCGGATCATGATCGGCGCCGATCTGCTGCGCGCCGCGGTCGTCTTCACCATTCCGTTCCTCGTCCATATTCACGTCGCCTGGCTGTACGTCGCGGTGATGGTCTCCGCCTCCATCACCCAGTTCTTCGCCCCCGCCAACGACTCGGTGCTGCCCGAGATCGCGACCGAGGAGGAGCTCGGCGCGGCGAACTCGATCATGGCCATCGCCCAGTTCGGCTCGACCGCGGTAGGCTTCGCGCTGGCCGGGCTGCTGGCCTCCTCACAGTCGATCGATGCCGTCTTCTGGATCGACTCCGGCACGTTCCTCTTCTCCGCCTTCATGATCAGCCTGGTCCGGGTCGCGCCGCTCGTCGTCGAAGAGCTGACGACGGTCCGCGAGATGATCCGGAACCTGAGCTTCGGGGCCAAGTTCATCGCTCGGACGCCGATCCTGCGATCGCTCAACATCGTCAAGAGCCCGGTCGTGATCTGCTTCGGGCTTCAAAATGTGCTCCTGCTGCCGTTCGCCATCACCGCCCTCCACGCCACCGAGCTCGAGTACGGCATCCAGGAAGGCCTCACCTCGGTCGGCTTCGTGGTCGGGAGCCTGCTCATGGCACGCTTCTCGGATCGCCTCCGCGAGGGCCAGTGGCTTGTCCTCAGCTGGGTCGGCATGGGCTGCTTCGGGCTCCTGTACGCGCTCCAATCGTCGGTCTGGGCTGCGATCGGCCTGATCAGCTTCTCGGGAGCGCTGAACGCGCCCTCGTTCGTGGCCGGCCGTCTGATCAACCAGCGCCACACGCCGCGCGAGATGCGCGGGCGCGTCTTCTCGACGGCGGGCGTCATTTCGACCGTGCTCTTCCTGATCGGCATGGGCCTGGCTGGGCTCGCCGACGTCATCGACGTTCGGCTGATGTTCCTTGCCAGCTCGACGGTCGTCGTGGCGGCCGGCATCATCACCGCCGTCCTGCCCGGACTCGGTCAACCGGCCGCCGAATGGCGGCGAGCGATCGGGCTGCTGCGGGGCGCCGGCTCCGCCCCGGGGATGGCGTATGGCCGTCCCGCGAGCGTGGCCGATCTCGAGATGCTCCTCGCGTACGTGCCTGCGCTCGCCGGCTTGCCACCACGGGACCGCGAGGCGCTCGTGACCCACGCGAGAGTGCGCGACGCCGCAGCGGGAACCGCGATCGTGCGAGCTGGCGACGCGAGTGACTCGGCCTTCTTCCTGCTGGGCGGGCGGGCCGTGGCTGGCCTGGCTCGCGAGGGCGAGGGCAACCAGACCCTCTCGACGATGACCGCGGGCGACATCTTTGGCGAGATCGCGGCGTTGACGGGCCGGACCCGGACCGCAGACGTCGTGGCCGAGGAGGCCAGCACCCTGCTCGAGGTCCCGGCCGAGACGCTCCGTCGCCTGATGGCAGTGCCGGAGTTCAGCCAGCTGGTCCAGGGCAAGATGAGCGAGCGCCTGGCCCGGACGGCCAGCCTGGCCGACCTGCCGCGCTTCGGCGGAATCGATCAGGGCGCGCTCCGCCAGGCGCGCGCCGAGGTGGCGGCGTCGGGCGCCGGCGAGGCGGACGACGCGGCCTGACGTCCCCGATCTCCGCTACCCTCGGCGCTGATGCCAGCCAAGGCGCCCCACGAGCGACGCACCGCTGCTCAGCCGGCGGGCGCTCAATCGGGCCATCCTCGAGCGCCAGTTGCTCCTTCGACGAGTGTCGATGCCGGCGGAAGCGGTCATCGAGCACCTTGTCGGGATGCAGGCACAGGTCCCGACCGATCCGTACGCGGCCCTCTGGACCCGTCTCGAGGGATTTCGCCCTGAGGAGCTGTCGGGGCTGATCGAGACGCGTCGCGCCGTTCGCGCGATGGCCATGATGGGGGCTCCCTGCTCGTTGACGGCTTCACCCTTGGCGGCTGGCATCTCGAGCGGGAAGGGCGGCAAGGCTGCCCTGGTCATCACGCCGATCCGACCGCTGCCTCCCTCGGATCGACCGGCGGTCCTCGAGGAAGGCGCCAGGCTGCTCGACTTTCTCGCGTCAGAATCCGCGCCCCACGACATCCGGTTCGAGACGATGACCTAGTCCCCGGCCGCCAGCTGACACGCTTCATTCCAGGTCTGAACGACGGGCGCTCCATGTTCCCAGCCCAGCACGGAGAGCGTACCCGTGCCAAGCGCGAAGAGCCCGCCCGATGTGGGCGGAAGGCCCAGCCAGCGGGCGGCGACGACTCGAAGCAGGTGACCGTGCGCGAAGACAAGCGCGTCACTGTCGGACCCGGCCGATCGAGCCTTGGCGACGATTCGGTCCGCTCGGGCTGCCACGTGGTCGATGGTCTCACCGCCGGGCCAGGGACCCTGCCAGATCGTCCAACCCGGGTGGCTCGCTCGGATCTCGGCGGTCTGGCGGCCTTCCAGCGAGCCGTAGTCCCACTCCATCAGGTCCGAGTCGGCCACGGCCACGTCACCGAATCCCGCGAGCAACGCAGATTCCCTGGCGCGCGACAACGGACTGGTCAGGACCAGGCCGAACGCATGGCCGGCCAATCGCCGGCCCAGCGCCTGCGCCTGCTTGCGGCCGAGATCCGTCAGCGGGACGTCCGTTCGCCCGGTGTGTCGGCCGAGGCGAGCCCACTCTGTCTCACCGTGACGAACGAGCCAGAGCTCGCCCGACCCGATTTCGCCCGGCTCGAGCGTCGGCCGGGTCCATTTCGCCGACTCAGTCCGGGTCACGACGTGCCGAGACTGGTGTCGGGGCGCACGACCTCGGAAGGGTCTGCGGCGAAGAACTGGCGGATCTTCCAGCCGAAGAGCGAGGCGAGCAGGACGCCCGGAACCTGGGCAATGGCCGTGTTGTAGCGGTAGACCTGATCGTTGTAGAGCTCGCGTCGGTCCGCGATCATCCCCTCGAGTCGCTCGATCTCGTCCTGCAGATCCTGGACGTTGCTCTGCGACTTCAGATCCGGGTAGCGCTCAACGACCGCGAACAGCGACCGAACGGCAGAGCTCGTGGCCTCCGACGTGATGGCCTGGTCGGGGATCGGGGCGGTGGGCGAGTAAGCGGCGCGAGCACGGGTCACCTCGCTGAGCACGTCGCGCTCGAAGGTCATGACGCCGCGCACGGCGGCCACCAGGTTCGGCAATTGATCGTGGCGTTGCTTCAGGACGACATCGATGTTCGACCAGGCTTTGTCGATCCGCTGCCGTAGTGCCACGATCGCGTTGTAGCTTGTCAGCACGATGAAGCCGGCGATGGCGACGACGAGGACGACGGCGAAGAGGGCGGCGATCGCCGGCAGGGTCACAGACCGAATCCTCCACTGAGCGAGACCGCCAGGACCAGGGCCGACGCGATCGCCAGGACGGCCCCCAGGAGACCCACCACGAAGCGGGTCTGGCCGCGACCCACGACCGCAGTTGGCGTCCCGTGGGCGATCAGGAGGGGAACCTCTTCGGACGCGGCGAGGACGAGGGTATCTGGCGCGATCTCGAACCGGCGCTCCGCGATCGCGGCCGCCTCCGCGGTCGCTAGCGGGAGTGGGTTGGCGGCGGGATCGATGTGGGGCGTCGTCACCGGACGGCCGATCCCAAAGCCCGGGATCGCGGCGTTGCCCCAGGCGGCTTCGGGGTCGCCTGCGAGCTCGCCCGAAGCCCGGGCCTCTGCCATGTCGGCGGCGATCTCCGGGTCGGCCTCGAGCTCGCCTCCCATCCCCAGGTCCGCTCCGGCTGGGTCGTCCAGGTCTCCAAACGGCAGTGCTCGCCCAACGATGGTGACCGCGTCGCCGGGCTCGAGGCGCGCCTCCCGGTACTCCCGCCGGCCCTGCTTGCCGCGAAGTCCACGCCACACGGGCAAGTCAGCCGAGGACGTCGGATCCTGGACGGTCAGCAGGTCGGCGATGGCAGTCTCTCGATCGATCTCGCCGGACTGCGTGGCGGCCCCCGTTCTGACCGCCAGACCCGGGGGCTCATCGCCGGCGATTCCGGTCTCGTCGTGGAACCGAATCGGAGCGTCGACTCGGGCACCGCGCGGGAAGACCCGCAGGCTGCCGGTCGAATCGCGAATTCGGAATCCTATGGAGCGCTCCTCGGTGTACGCACTGTCCGGAAACGAGGCATCCCCGGCGTTGCCGATCGACGCCCGGTAGTAGACACACGTGACGCTTTGCAGGAGCGAGATGAGGGTCAGCTCAGCCGGCTCGATGACGCCACTGATACGAACCTCGCCAGCGGCCGCCGAGCTGATCGTGGAGGTGGACGTGTCGCCGAACTGCAGGGCCGACCGATAGCCACCCATGCCGCGCACGACCAAAGCCAACCCGCCCACGACACCGGTGACTGAGAGGACCGAGATCCACAGGCCGTACGACTCCTCCACGGCGGCATCGTACGGGACGCGCCGAGCCGAGCGCGGCGGCCGCGGCGGCCGGTTACTCCTTCGGCTTGCTTGGCCGCACCGATACCGCGATGAGCAGGATGCCGAGGGCCACGATCGCGATCGGCCACCATAGGTGAAAGCCGAACCAGGGCAGGAACTGGCGGAGCAGGAAAAACCCGCCGATCACGATCAGGACGACGCCAAAGATGAGGGCAGCGCCACCCGAGTCGACCGAGTCCCGCCGGCGCGCCCGCCTGGCGGCTCGCCGAGCGGCTCGTTCCGTGGAGCGGGTCGGCGACGCCGGCGGTGGCGGGGGCGTGGCATCGCTGGCGCCAGGAACTGCACCGCTGGTGCCAAGAGCTGCACCGCTGGAGTCGGGCTCCTCGGGCACCACGATCGCCATCACGATGTAGACGATGAATGCCACCCCGCCGGTCAGGATGGCCAGAAGCGCCCACAGGATCCGGACGATCGATGGATCGGCATCGAGCGTCTCGGCTACACCGCCGGCGACTCCCGCCAGCATCCGATCGTCGCGCGATCGATGGAGCGGCTCAGCCACCGCAGCCGTCCGCCGGGTCGAGGCTGAAAGAGCCGGCGTTCGCCTGCGTGTGCAGCTCGATCTTCACCGGCGCGGCGTCGAAACCCGGCGTCTCCCAGGTCGAGCCGTTCTGGATCAGCCCGTGGCCGTCGAAATCGTAGCTGGCCACGATGCTCTTGCTGGTCTCCAGCCGCAGGCCGGCACCGGCTGGGGCGCAGAGCTGAACGGACCCTGCGTTCACCTCGATCGACCCGTTCATCGTCAGGTTGGGCAGGGTCAGATCGAGCGAACCCGCATTCAGCTCGATCTGGATCTCCTCGATCTGGTGCACGGCCCCGAGATCGAAGGTCGCGGACCCCGCGTTGAGGGTCGCCTCGAGCGTGGCGATGTTCGCGCCGGCGAGGTTCACGGTCGACGACCCCGCGTTCAAGGTCATCTGGGTGTCCAGCTGGGTCGCATCGGGAAGGGTGATCCGCCACGATTGACGCTTGCCGAAGAAGTCGAATGGCCCGTCATCGCCGTTTCGCGAGCGGACGCTGAGGACGCCGCCGGCCGAATCGACGTTTGGGCCAACGCCGGCCTCGTCTTCACCCTCGACCCGCCAGGCACTCCCCGTCGCGACGGAGACGGTGGAATCTCCGCAGTTGAGATCGAGATCGACCGATGCCCTCGAGCTGTCGAACGTTCCGTCATGGGCCGGGAACGCGGTCGTGCTCGTTCCCGGACCGCAGGCACCGGCTCCGAACCCGGCCACGCCGGCCGCGAGCAGGCCACCGACCATCACGCCGAAGGTCGCGGCCACGATGAACCCGCCTAGAAAGGCGAACCGTGTTCGCGACAGAATCAGCCCGACCCCGATCCCGACCAGGATCAGCGGCCAGAGGCTGCCGACGTTACGGAGCTGGTCGGCGGACAGAACGCCTCCCCGGACCGCCAACGGGATCGCCCCGGCCAGGATCAGGAAGATTCCCCAGCCGAGAAAGCCGCGATGAATCCGCATGGCCACACCCTATCGCAGTGACCACTAAAGGTAACGGCCAAATGGCCTGATCAGGGCGAGCCTTGCCGCCTGTGTGCTAGCCTCGCGATGGGGTGGGCCCACAGCGATTCGGTCCCACTTCGACCGGGAGACGGAGGTCGGCATGCGCCTGAGCGAGTGGCAATCACGAGCCCCGCATCGCGATTCGATGACGGCCAAGGTCATGGCGTCTGCGACGGACGCCCTCGCGCTGCTCGGGGCGGGTCGCGATCCGGACTGCTGGATCGTCTGGGGCGACGACCCGGCCGCACGCTACACGATCCTCGCGCCTGCGCTCGCCGGGCTCGTCATCGTCAATGTGCGTGTGAACGTGCCGGGCGAGGGGCCGCGGTCCGCCGGCAAGATCTCCCGCTGGCATCGGGTCCAGGTGGGCGAGCTCTCGGTCGAGATTCAGGGCGGCCACCGCCTGATCACGTTTCAGGTGGAGTCGCAGCTGCTGCACGGCGCCAACGAGGAAGCTGACGCAATCGCGACGTTCGTCGACACCATCTTCGCCGCGATCGATGGACGGTGGGCGACGCTCTCCAGCGCCATCGCTCTTTCTGGCCCGTCGGCGCCGAGCTCATCCGAGGCGGTTCCGCTGCTGCCCGGCCCGAAAGCGTCCGACCGCTGATCGACGCCGTCATCTTCGACCTGGACGGGGTCCTGGTCGACTCCGAGATCTGGTGGGACGAGATCCGGTCGGACTTCGCCAACCGCCAGGGTAGGCATTGGACCGCAGATGACCAGGCCGCCGTGATGGGTGCGAATTCGAGAGCCTGGGCCCGGATCATGCGCGAGCGGCTCGGCCTGGCGTTGCCCGAGTCCGAGATCGAGCAGACGATCGTCGACCGGGTCGTCGACCGTTATCGACGCGACGGCGCACCGCTGATCGATGGCGCGATCGAGGCGGTCCGACGGATCGCGGTGGATCGACCGGTTGCGGTGGCCTCCTCGGCCCACCGCGACGTCATCGATGCTGCCCTCGAAGCGACCGGCCTGGCGGACGTCTTCTCGGTCGTGGTCTCCTCCGATGAGGTGGCGCACGGCAAACCGGCACCGGATGTCTACCTCGAGACAGCGGGCCGTCTCGGCGTCGATCCGCACGTCTGCCTGGTGGTCGAGGACTCACTCAACGGTGTCCGAGCCGCGAAGGCTGCTGGCATGACGGTGGTGCTCGTTCCCAACCAGAGCGTGCCGCCCGCCGCGGGTGCCACCGAGCTCGCCAACCTCGTCCTGGCACGCCTCGCCGATCTCGATCCATCGGCGGTTCCGTTGGCCGTCCGTCCTGGCGCGACCGGGGCCTGAGGGCGTTGCCCGTCTCGGCCGCTCCTCCGGACTCTCTCCCGGCATGGCGACGGACGCTCCGGTACTGGATCGCCCGGATCGTGGTGGCGATCCTCGTTCGGACGTACCTCCGGATCCGGGTCGAAGGCCGCGACCGCCTGCCCTCGGGTCCGGCGATCTACTGCTTCAACCACCTTGGCTGGGCCGATCCGTTCGTCCTGATGGCCGTTCTACCGTTCCGTCCACGTCTCCATTTCTTCGGCCCGAAGGAGGAGGACATGGGCAAGGGCGCGCGCAACCGGGTCATGGCCTGGACCGGGACGCCAATCCCGTTCCGACCCGAAAAGAATGACCTCCTTCGAGCGACACGCCGAATGCAGGCGGTCCTGGCTGGCGGAGCGGTCGTGGCGATCGCCGGCGAGGGTCGAATCCACGCATCCGAGTCTGAGCTCTGGCCCCTGAACGAGGGCACCGCCTACTTCGCGCTCCGATCCGGGGTCCCCATCGTGCCAATCGCGATCAACGGCACGAGCTGGTTGCGTTTCGGACGCAGGATCCGGGTCAGGGTGGGGGAGCCGCTGCCGGCCAGCGGCCGTCCAGATCGCGAAGCCGTGGCTGCGCTGACCCGGCGAACCTGGGTCGCCCTCCACGAGATGGTCCGCGACGCTCCTGATGTCGTCAGGCCAGGCCGCTTCGGACGATGGCTGACCGAACGCTTCAACGAATGGCCGGAGGGATCGCGCGAGGCGACCCACGCCGCCGGCGCGACCCACGCCGCCGGCGCGACCCACGCCGCCGGTGCGAGCCATCGCTCCGGAGATGTCTGAAGGGTCGGTCAGGCGCTTCACAGGGTCCGTCTGGCATACTGCCGGCGGTTCGAAACGACGCAGGAGGGATCGTGGGAGCGACCGGTCTGTCGGCTGATCCGACCGAGTATCGAGCGCGTCTAGGGGATCAGAGCGACGAGCAGATCGACGCCTGGGCCGGCGAGCTGATGCGCGACGTCGCCATCCGTCGCGGGGTGATCCGGGTGGTCGAGGACTTTCGACGAGCCGGTGGCCTCGACGAGCCAGGTTTCGAACGAGTGTTCGCTTCTGGAGGCGGACCTCCGGCCGTGATCGGGCGTGACGCAGCCGGGCGGTTGATGGTCCCCGCGATCACCCTCCACGCCCTCGTGCCGGGCATCCGCGCCCAGGTCGCCGACGGTCGCGACCGGCTGATCGCGTACCTCGTCGCCAACTTCGGGGAGATCGTCTACGTCTGAGGTGCCCCTGGTACCTCACCTCTCGTCCGGCGGGCTGATCCGCCTGGTCCACCCGTTTCCGATCCTGCTCGACGGGATCGCGACCGTCGCTGTTGCCGTGCTCGCCGGCGGGGAGGCGCCGACCGCGATTCGTCTTGGGGTCGCGATGGTCGCGTTGCAGGCCTCGATCGGGACGCTCAACGATCTCGTCGATGCGCCGCTGGACGCCGGCCGGAAGCCCGGCAAACCGATCCCGGCCGGGCTGGTTTCACCCGCCGCGGCCCAGGTGGTCATGGTGGGCGCCGCCGGCCTCGGGCTCGTGCTCGCGGTTCCGTCCGGTCCGGGACTAGTGGCAGTCGCCGGACTGGGCCTGGCCATCGGCTACGGCTACGACCTCGTGGCGAAAGGGACCGCGTGGTCGTGGCTCCCGTTCGCGGTCGGGATCCCGTTGCTGCCCGTCTTCGGTTGGTTCGGCGCGGTTGGCAGCGTACCGGCGGGCTTCGCCATCCTGCTCCCGGCGGCGGTCATGGCCGGGGCGGCCCTGGCCATCGCGAACGCGCAGGCCGATCTGGATCGGGACCAGGCCGCCGGACTGGCATCGGTCGCGATCGGCCTCGGCTCGCGAGCCGCCTGGGCGGTCGGGGCCTCGTTGCTCGCGATCGTCGCCGGCGTAGCGCTCGGATCGCTCTGGACGGCCGGTGCGCCTTGGCTCGCGATCGTCGCTTCGATCGGGGCAGTCTTCCTCCTCGGCGCTGGGGTCGTCATGGGACGAAGCGCATCGTCGGCCCGTCGGGAGCGTGCCTGGGAGGTGCAGGCGATCGCGGTTGCGCTGCTGGGAGCCGCGTGGCTGTGGGGTATCGGCCGGCTGGGGTAGGGCCTGGGACTTCGGTTGTCAGACGTCCGGGTTGTCGCTTCGGATGATCGCGATCGCGTTCTCCAGCTTGAGCTTGGCAATCGTCAGGTACTTGGCCAGGTTCGCTCGATCGGTCGAGGGGATCGACCCGCGGAGTTCCGGGCTGCGCAGGACCGCGACGAGCGTTTCGACCGCGTCCGCCAGCCCTTGCTTGGCGTTGACCAGCGAGTCATCCGAGATCGCAACGGCTCGTCGCGCGTCTGGCTCGGACCAGCCGTTGTCGCGCTCGGGGTCCGGCCTGGCCGGCGTCGGCGCGTGCTGGACATCGGCGCCGTCCGTCCTCGAGGCCGGGCTCGATCGGCGACCTTCAATCTTGTCGCGGAGCTTGATCAGGGTCAGCTCACCACGGGCCACCTGGGCGGCAAGGCGGCGGCGCTTCTTCGGGTCCTCAACCTTCATCAGCTCGTAGGCGTGGGAGAGACTGTCCTTGCGCAAAGACACGAGCTCGCGAATCTCCGGCGGCGCGTCCGCCAGTCGAAGCCGGTTCTCGAGGTAGCCCTTGTCCTTGCCCAGCTTGTCGGCCAGCTTCCGGATGCTATAGCCATGCTCGTGGACCATCCGGTTGAACATTGCCGCCTCATCAAGCGGCGTAAGGTCCTCTCGCTGGAGGTTCTCGATGATCGCGATCTCGAGGGCGGTGTCGTCGTCGATGTCCTCGATCATCGCCGGAATGGTATCGAGCCCGGCCAACCGCGACGCCCGCCAGCGGCGCTCGCCGGCCACGATCTGGTAGGTGTTCGGGCCGAGCGGCCGGACGAGAATCGGCTGGAGGACCCCATGCTCGCGAATCGACGCCGCCAGCTCATCGAGCGCCTCCTGCTCGAAGACGAGACGGGGCTGCTCGGGATTCGGCTCGATCCGTTCGACGTGGACGATCCGGACACCGACCGAGCGGGTGATTCCGCCGGCGGAGATGAGCCTGACGATCGCCGGTGAGAGCTCGCTTTCCTCGGACAGGCGTCGGGCGGCGGCCGCCCGGAAATCAGTTCGGGCCAAGGTCGATCACCTCGCGTGCGAATTCGCGATAGATGCGGGCCGCCTCGCTCGATCCGGCATAGGACGTGATGGGTCGACCGACGAGCGGCGCCTCGCCGAGCTTCACGGTATTGCGAACGATGCTGTTGAAGACGTAGTGGTCGCCGACGACCCGCAATTCATCGAGCATGTCGCGGGCGAGGTTGGTGCGGCTGTCGTAGAAGGTCGCCAGCAACCCGAGGATTCGCAGGTCGCGGTTGAGCTTCAGGCGGATGGCGTTGATCACCTTGACCAGGTTGTTGAGCCCCTTCATCGCGTAGTACTGCGTTTGGACGGGGATGATCACGCCGGCCGACGCGACGAGCCCGTTGACCGTGAGCAGGCCGAGGTTCGGTGGGCAGTCGATCAGGACGTAGTCGTAGGCCGAGATCTGACCTTCGAACGCTTCGCGCAGGATCTGTTCGCGGCCGAGCGCCGTGAACAGCTCGCCTTCGGTCGAGGCGAGGTCGATGTGGGCGGGGGCGACGTCGATTCCTGCGATCTCGGTCGGCAGGATCACCTCGGTCAGGGTCGACCGCCCGTCGGCGAGCACGTCGGCCATCGAGCGTTCCACCGTGTTGAGGTTGATTCCGAGGCCGGCGGTGAGATTGGCCTGCGGATCCATGTCGACGCAAAGGACCCGATAACCGTTCTCTGCCAACGCACCGGCGAGATTGATCGCTGTCGTCGTCTTGCCCACGCCGCCCTTCTGGTTGGCGATCGCGATCACGTTCGGCACCTGGGCATCACCTCGACAGCTATGGGAAAGCCGATGCGGGTTCATCGACCGGGCGTGAGTCCCGTCATGCTACCCCCTCCGACCCCGGCGCGGGCACCCCGGTTATCCACACGCTTGGCGAGTTGTTCACCGAATCTGTGGATATCCGACTACTGTCCTCGGCATTCGGTGCACGCGCGTGGACCGCCCCGAGGCCGTTGTCACCGGCTCGATGCGCGCGACTATGATGATTTCCGTCTTTGCGCAAGGACACCTGGAGGTTCCACCGCGGTGTCGACGAATGATGAGCGATTGAGCCGGCTCGACCAGATGCGGGCCGAGGCGCTGCTTGGAGGCGGGGCCGTCCGCATCGAGCGTCAGCACGCCTGGGGCAAGCTGACGGCGAGGGAGCGCCTGGATCTCCTGCTCGATCCGGGCTCATTCGTCGAGCTCGATGCATTCGTCACGCACCGAGCCACGGAATTCGGTCTCGACGAGAACCACGTGCTGGGCGACGGTGTCGTGACCGGCCACGGCACCATCGGTGGCCGCCTCGTCTTCGTCTTCAGCCAGGATTTCACGGTCTTCGGGGGATCGCTGTCAGAAGCCTATGCCGAGAAGATTTGCAAGATCATGGACCTCGCGATGAAGGTCGGCGCGCCGATCATCGGCCTGAACGATTCCGGCGGCGCGCGAATCCAGGAGGGTGTTGCGTCGCTCGGCGGATATGCCGAGATCTTCCTGCGCAACGTCCTCGCGTCCGGCGTCGTTCCACAGATCTCAGTGGTGATGGGGCCATGCGCCGGGGGAGCCGTCTATTCGCCGGCGATCACCGACTTCACGATCATGGTTGAACGCTCGAGCTACATGTTCGTGACCGGACCGAACGTGGTGAAAACGGTGACCCACGAGGAGGTCGACTCCGAGTATCTCGGTGGAGCCACGACTCACACGACGAGGAGCGGCGTGGCGCATCTCGCCGCCGATGACGAAGCGGCTGCGCTCGATGCCGTTCGGCGCATCCTGGCGCACCTGCCGCAGAACAACATCGCCGAGCCGCGACGCGTTGAGACGGGGGACCCGGTCGATCGCATGGATGCTGCGCTCGATCGGCTCGTGCCCGACGACCCTCGGACGCCGTACGACATGCACGAGGTCATCGACCGGGTCGTCGATGACGCCGAGTTTCTCGAGATTCAGCCGGGCTGGGCACCCAACATCCTCATCGGCTTCGCACGTCTCGGAGGGCGCAGCGTCGGGATCGTCGCGCAGCAGCCCGCGGTCCTCGCCGGCGCGCTCGACATCGACGCGTCGATCAAGGCCGCGCGGTTCGTCCGGACCTGTGACTGCTTCAACGTTCCGCTGGTGACGTTCGTTGACGTGCCCGGGTTCATGCCCGGCGTGGCTCAGGAACACGGGGGCATCATCAGGCAGGGCGCAAAGCTGCTCTATGCCTATTGCGAGGCGACGGTTCCAAAGCTCACCGTGATCACCCGCAAGGCCTACGGCGGCGCCTACGACGTCATGAGCAGCAAGCACATCCGCGGTGACATGAACTTCGCGTGGCCAACCGCCGAAATCGCGGTGATGGGGGCGGAGGGCGCCGTCAGCATCATCTTCAAGGATGCGATCGCCGCCGCGGATGATCCAGCCGCCGAACGCGCCCGACTCGTCGCGAATTACGAGGCGGAGTTCGCCAATCCGTACGTTGCGGCTTCCCGCGGCTACGTCGACGACGTCATCAAGCCATCGGAGACGCGGCCTCGGCTGATCCGCTCCCTCGACGTCCTCGCCGACAAGCGGGATACCAACCCCAGGAAGAAGCATGGCAACATCCCGCTCTGAGTCACGGCCTCGCATAGCGTCTTTGCGCAAAGACGAGAGCGGCCAAGGGCCGGCCCGATGAGCGTTCCGTTCCGCCGCGTCCTGGTCGCCAATCGAGGCGAGATCGCCGTCCGGATCATCCGCGCGTGCCACGAGCTGGGCATGGAGGCGGTCGCGGTCTACAGCGACGCGGATGCAACCGCTCGGCACGTCCGGCTTGCCGACCAGGCGGTCAGGATCGGACCGGCTGCGGCGAGCGAGAGCTATCTGCGCATCGACGCCATCGTCGACGCCGCCCGGGCGACAGGCTCCGAGGCGATCCATCCGGGCTATGGGTTCCTGGCCGAGCGATCGGCCTTTGCTCGCGCCGTCGAGGAGGCGGGGCTCGTCTTCGTCGGTCCCTCGTCGGACTCGATCGACGCCCTCGGCGACAAGCTGCACGCCCGGCAAATCGCACGTGAGGCGGGGGTCACGGTCGTCCCCGGGACGTTGCATCCCGCCCTGGTCGATCGTCCGGACCAGGTCGCCTCGATCGTCGGCGAGGCCAATGCGATCGGCTTCCCACTGCTCGTGAAGGCCGCGGCCGGCGGCGGTGGTCGGGGCATGCGTCGAGTGGTCGCGGCGGCGGATCTGCCGGCGGCCCTGGCCGGTGGGTCTCGTGAGGCGGCCGACGTCTTCGGCGATGGCTCGGTCTACCTGGAACGCGAGATCGTCCCTGCCAGGCACATCGAGGTGCAGTTGCTGGGCGACGCAACGGGCCGGGTCGTGGCGATCGGCGAGCGCGACTGCTCGATCCAGCGTCGCCACCAGAAGCTCGTCGAGGAGGCGCCGGCGCCGGGCCTGACCATCGAAGGGCGACGCGAGCTGCACGAGCTCGCGGTCCGGGTCGCCACCAGGGCCGGCCTCCGGAACGCCGCCACGGCGGAGTTTCTGCGCTCCCCGGATGGCTCGTTCTACTTCCTGGAGGTGAACACGCGGCTTCAGGTGGAGCACGGTGTGACCGAGCTGGTCTCGGGCCTCGACATCGTCCGGGAGCAGTTCTGGCTGGCTGCGGGGAAGCCGCTCTCCGGCGAGGCGATCGCTGCATCGGAACGAGCGGCCGAGCCGGCCGGTCATGCCATCGAGGTCCGGATCGCCGCCGAGGATCCCTCTCGTGAGTTCGCCCCGACGCCGGGGCGCGTCCGCCGCTGGGAGATGCCGGCTGGCCCGGGTGTCCGGGTCGATACCGCGATCCAGGAAGGTGACCGTGTGCCGCCGGAGTACGACAACCTGGTCGCCAAGATCATGGTCCACGCGGGGGATCGCGCGGCCGCGATCCGGCGGCTCCGGCGCGCCCTGGACGAGACGGAGATCACCGGGCTCCAGACGACACTGCCCTTCCATCGATTCGTGGCCTGTCACCGGGCATTCGAGGCCGCTGAGCTGTCGACCGGCTGGGTGGAGGAGTGGTGGGATGGCCCGGCCGAATTCCGCCGTGCGGCTCGCCTCGCCCAGCTTGCGGCCGGTCTCGACGCGCTCGGTAGCGGCCTCATGACGGTGGCCGTTCATGGAGGCGGCTCGGTCTCCGCCACGTCCGGTTTGGCCCCGGGCGACGGGCGCTGGGCCAGTGCCGGCCGCGAGGCGACCGCGGATCGCTGGCCGGCGTGAGGGTGCCCGACATCCAGGCGATCAGCGGACGTCCCGAGGCGGAGGCCAGGATCGTCGATCCGCGCGCAGTCCGGGTAGCATTGGGGGGCTCTTCGGCGCACGCGGCCGTCGAGCACATCGTGGTCGAACCGGCTGAGATCCCGCTGGTTCTGATCGATGCCGTGCCGGTCCAGCTGCGTCTCGAGAGGTTCGATGCCGTCCACGGCGTCCTCGTCGAGGGAACGGGTGACGGCACCCGGAAGACACCGGTCAGTCTCCTGCCGCTCCAGCGCGCCGCCGGCGTCGCGTCTGGGGTCGTCCACCGCGAGATCGTCGTCGACGGTTGGTGGCTGGAGGTCGAGATCGAGTCGGAGCGCCGGGCGTCGCTCCGCGAGCGAGCGCGCCGCGGCCGAGAAGAGACGGCTCACGGCGGCCCGACCCATGTTCGAGCCATCATTCCGGGCCGGATCGTCTCGGTCTCGATCGTGCCCGGCGACACCGTCGAAGCCGGGCAACAGCTGCTGGTGGTGGAGGCGATGAAGATGCAGAACGAGCTGCGAGCCCCGCGTGACGGGATCGTCTCCAGCGTGGCCGTCGGCGCCGGCGGAACGATCGAGGTCGGGGACCTCCTGCTGGTGCTCGAATGACCAACGACGAGCGCCCGTCGCAGCCAGCGCGTCCGACCGGCGAGGCGACCGATCCGGGCCGGCAGCGCTGGCGGGAGCTCGTCCGAGCGAAATCGCTGCGGGGCGCCCCGGAGCGACGCGATCAGTTCGAGACCTCGTCTGGCATCAGGATCCGGGACCTCTACACACCGGCCGATCTTGCGGGGCTGGACGAGGACCGCGATCTGGGACGGCCCGGCGAATACCCGTTCACCCGAGGCGTCCAGCCGACGATGTACCGGAGCCGCTTCTGGACGATGCGCCAGTACGCCGGCTTCGCCACCGCCGAGGAGACCAATCGGCGCTTTCGCTACCTGCTCGAGCAGGGCCAGACCGGCCTGTCGGTGGCGTTCGACCTGCCGACCCAGATGGGCTACGACAGTGACGCCACCGAGGCGGAGGGGGAGGTGGGCCGGGTTGGCGTGCCGATCGCTAGCCTCGCCGACATGGCCATCCTGCTCGACGGGTTGCCCCTGGACCAGGTCAGCACTTCCATGACCATCAACGCCACCGCGCCGATCCTGCTCGCCCTCTACGTCGCGGCGGCGGAAGCGCAGGGCGTCGCGCGCACCGCGATCGCCGGGACGACCCAGAACGACATCCTCAAGGAGTACATCGCCCGCGGCACCTACATCTTCCCGCCGCGCCCATCGATGCGCCTGGTGACCGACGTCTTCGAGTTCTGTGCCGCGGAGCTCCCCAAATGGAACACAATTTCTATTTCTGGGTACCACATGCGCGAGGCCGGCGCTACAGCCGCCCAGGAGCTGGCGTTCACCCTGGCCGACGCGATCGCCTATGTCGATGCCGCGGTCGCTCGGGGCCTGGACGTCGACGACTTCGCGGGGCGCATCTCCTTCTTCTTTGCCGCCTGGTCGGAGCTCTTCGAGGAGGTCGCCACGTTTAGGGCCGCCCGCCGGACGTGGGAGACGATCATGCGCGAGCGATTCGGGG
>CAYLSK010000016.1:0-23470 GCA_964385975.1 uncultured Anaerolineaceae bacterium
GACGACGTCGCGTCGACGCGATCCGCGATCCGGTCCAGGGCGGCGGCGAAGCGGTCCCGGTTCGCGACGTCCTCGAGGATTGAGGCGGAAAAGTCGAGGACGAGGACGATCTCGGATCGATCCGGGGGTGTCTGGGCGAGCGAGTCCGGCGCAAGGCGGCCCGCAAACAGGAGCGCCCCGACGACGAGCATGACGACGGTGAGCGCCGCCGACCGGAGGCGGCTCATGTCTCTTTCTCTGCTCCCAATTCCCCCGCCTTCAGGTTGTCACGATGACGGAGAGCGAGAATCCTCTCACGCCGACGCACCGCTCGCGAGCACGGTTTCGCCGGGCAAGGACATCACTTCCAAGGTCCCCAATGGTAGGGAGGCATCGACCGCCGTCAACTGGCGAGACCTCTGCTCGCGATCGGTGGGGAATGGAGCGGGAGACGGGATTCAACCCCGCCACATTCTGCTTGGTACGTCCTGACCTCGCGAGCTCGGTAGCGTGAGCGTGAAAGGACCACCGAATCGGACGAAGTTAGGGTGTCCTGACGGAGCGGCCGGGTGTCGTCTCGGCCGAGCGAACCGGTTCGTTCGCGGCGAGCTCCGCATCTCGGACGACCTCGACAAGGGTGTCATGAAAGTCTCCGCCTCCGCCGAGATCGCTGATGCCATCGGCGGTCAAGGCGTTCGCTGCCGTGCCACCGGGGCTCCGCGACGCCCACCAGCCGGACGGCATGGCGACGAGCCCGGGCCGGACACGGTCCCCGAGTCTGGCTCGCATGTGGACTACGCCCCGGTCGTTGAAGACCCGTAAGCGGTCGCCTTCGGTGATCCCTCGCCGCCTTGCGTCGACGGGGTGGATGTCCAGGAGAGGCTCGCCTTCGGCTGCCAGATGGCGGGGCAATCCTGAGTAACTTGAGTTCAGGAAGTGGAGGGCAGACTTGGCGGTCATGAGGGCCAGCGGATACCGCGCGACCAATTCGGCTTCGCCGGCCGGGCACTCACGTGCCGGCACGAATCCTGGGAGGGGATCCAGCCCCACGGCCGCGCCCGTAGGGCTCGCGAACTCGAACCGACCGGAAGCGGTGGGGAACCCGCCCTCGGCATACGGCAGCCACGGCTCGGGGATGTTCAATTTCGCCCAGCCGTCGCGCACGAGCGTGTCGTATGTGATCCCCTCGAGCCACGGGTGGCCGGACGAAAGCGCTTCGCGAATGATCGCGTCGTCGGACTCGTACAGGTACGGCTCATCGAAACCCATCCGGCTCGCCAGGCGGCGGAAGACCTCGCTATTGGGGAGGGCCTCGCCGACCGGCTCGATCGCGGGCAGGTTGAGGGTCAGGTAGGTGTGCCCCCAGGAAGGCACGAGGTCACGGTGTTCGACCTCGGTGGTCGCGGGCAGGACCACATCCGCATGGAGTGCCGTGTCCGTCATGAACTGCTCGAGGACGACCGTGAACAGGTCCTCGCGGCGGAGGCCGGCCAACACGAGCTGCTGATTCGGTGCCGTCGCCGCCGGGTTCGAGTTGTACACGAAGAGGGCGCGGATCGGAGGGTCAGGCGGTTCGAGCTGGCCGGCGAGCGCTCGGCCGAGTTGCACCATGTTGACCGACCGGATGGACGGGTCCTCGAGCTCGGGCATCGCGACCGTCTTGAGCGCCTCGTCGAAGTACTGCCACGTGCCGGCGTCGAGTCCGCCGCCCCTCTCGCGCCATGCGCCGACGAGCGCCGGCAGGCACGCGATGGCCCGATAGGTGTTGGCGCCGTAGGCGTGGTGCTCCATCCCGACGAGGACCCGGATCGCCGCAGGCCGGACGGTTGCGTACGCCCGAGCGATCCGAACGATCTCGTCGGCCTCCAGCCCCGTGAGCTGGGCAGTCCGCGCTGGCGAAAAGTCGCGCAGACGCGCGCGAAGTCGCTCGAGACCCGTCGTGCAGCGGGCGACATAGTCGTCGTCCTGGAGACCCTCGTCGACGATGACGTGCATCATGCCCAGCGCGAGCGCCGCGTCCGTGCCCGGCATCGGCCGGATATGCCAGTCGGCGGCGGCCGCCGTCCTCGTCTTCAGCGGGTCGATGACGACGACGGTCGCGCCGCTCGCTTTTGCCTCGCGGATGAACGGCCAGAGATGGAGATTCGTGACGATCGTGTTCGTTCCCCACAGCACGATGAGTCGACTGTGGACGACATCCTCTGGGAGCATCCCCATGGTCGTGCCCTGGGCGAGGGTGACCCCTGCGCTCGCGGTGTTCTGGCAGATCGCCCGTTCGAGGCGCGTGGCCCCCAGGCGGGCGAAGAAACGGCGGTCGATCGACTCGCTCTGGACGATCCCCTGGGTACCGAGGTAGCTGTAGGGCAGGATCGCGGTCGAGCCGTGGCGGTCGATGATCTCACCGAGGCGACCCACGACCACGTCGAGGGCCTCATCCCAGCCGATCTGCACGAACCGGCCGGCCCCCTTCGGACCGATGCGGCGGAGCGGGTGAAGGATGCGGTCGGGGCTGTAGACACGCTCGAGGTAGTGGTTGACCTTGGCACACAGGCCACCGCGCGTGAACGGGTGATCCCTCGTACCGACGAGGTTGACCGCGACCCCGTTCTCGACGGTCACTTCCCAGGCACAGGTATCCGGACAGTCCTGGGGGCAAGCGCCCCTGACGACGACCGGCAGTGCTCGATCCAGTGGGGCGACCATCCCGCGGTCTCCGGCAGTTTGAGGTCGCCACTCTCTCACCGCATGCGTGGCGCGTCCAGCCGGTCAATGGGTCGTGCAGCTACCCGCCTCGGGAAATGGGAGCGTTCTCTCGGTGCCGGCGCGGCCGTGTCCGGAAAGCAATTGACAGAGGCAGCGAATCGATTACCGTCGCAGCACCGAGCGCATGGAGGAAGGTCGTCGATCGTGAGCACCGTCCGCCGTCTGACCGTCGGCCAGGCCGTCGTCGCCTTCCTCGAGGCGCAGTCCGTGGAACGCGACGGGCGAGCCAACCCGTTCTTCGCCGGTATCTTCGGCATCTTCGGGCACGGCAACGTGGCCGGCCTGGGCGAAGCGTTGGAGGCCGAACAGGATCGGTTCCGGTACCTCCAGGCGCGCAACGAACAGGGGATGGTCCACGTCGCGACGGCGTTCGCCAAACAGAAGCGGCGGCTGCAGGCCTACGCCTGCACGACGTCGATCGGACCGGGCGCGACGAATCTGGTGACTGGCGCGGCGACGGCGACTGTCAACCGCCTCCCTGTGCTCCTCCTGCCGGGCGACCTCTTCGCCACGCGCCGCGTGGCGCCCGTTCTCCAGCAGCTGGAGCGCACCGACTCGCAGGACGCCTCGGTCAACGACGCCCTGCGTCCCGTTTCGCGCTACTGGGACCGCATCAACCGCCCGGAGCAACTCATCGCCGCGTTGCCAGCGGCCATGCGCGTGCTGATCTCGCCCGCGGAGACAGGCGCCGTGACGCTGGCCCTGCCCCAGGACGTCCAGGCCGAGGCGTTCGACTTCCCGGCCAACCTGTTCGAACCGCGGACGCACCTCATCCCGCGTTCGCGCCCGGACGCGACCCAGCTGGTTCGCGCGGCCGACGCCATCGCGGCCAGCCGCCGGCCGATCCTGGTTGCCGGCGGGGGCGTTCTCTACAGCGAGGCGGAGGGCTCGCTCGACGACTTGGTCACGCGGTTTGGGATCCCGGTCGTCGAAACGCAGGCCGGCAAGGGCTCGCTGCGCTGGGATCATCCCCTACAACTCGGGTCGGCGGGCGTGACGGGCAGCCTGGCCGCTAATCGGCTGTCACGCGACGCCGATCTGGTCATCGCAGTTGGCACTCGCCTCTCGGACTTCACGACCGCGAGCTGGACGGCCTGGCAGGACCCCGATGTGCGATTCGTGGCCCTCAACGTCGCCGAGTTCGACGCCGCCAAGGCGGGCGCCCTTGCGCTGGTCGCCGATGCCCGCATCGGCCTGGACGAATTGGCCGCGGCCCTGGGAGCGCTGGGCTGGGCGGGCGTCGACCCCGAGCGGCGCGCGGTCGCCGAGCGACTGCGCACCGAATGGAACGCCGAGGTCGACCGTGTGCGCCATCTTTCCGTGCCCACCCACGTGTCGCAGCCGGAGGCCATCCGCCTGGTCAACGAAGCCGCCGGCGAGTCGGGCGTCGTGGTCTGTGCGGCCGGGGGGTTGCCGAGCGATCTGCACAAGCTGTGGCGCACGCCCCGTCCCGGCGGCTACCACCTCGAATATGGCTACTCGACGATGGGTTATGAGATCGCCGGGGGCCTTGGAGTCAAGCTGGCTGAGCCCGAGACCGAGGTCTACGTCATGGTCGGTGACGGCTCGTACTTGATGCTGTCGGCGGAACTGGCGACCGCCGTCCAGGAGGATCGCAAGATCATCGTGGTCCTCCTCGACAACCATGGCTTCCAGTGCATCGCGAACCTGTCTGGCGCGTGCGGCGGCGCCAACCTCTTCAACCAGTTCCGCCGCCGGGATCCGGCCAGTGGCCACCTCAGCGGGGCGTTCCTGCCCATCGACTATGCGGCCAACGCCGCCAGCCTCGGGGCAGACGTCCTGCTGGCGCACAGCCCGACCGAGCTCGCCGCGGCGTTGGCCGACGCGAAGGGTCGCCGCAATACAACAGTCATCGTCACGGAGATCGACCCCAGCGTGGTTGTCCCTGGATACGAGAGTTGGTGGGACGTGCCTGTGGCCGAGGTTTCCAGCTCCGAACGCGTGCGCGAGGCGCGACGTTCCTACGAGGAACACGTCGCCGAAGAGCGGCGGTTCATGTGATGCCAGCGCCCGTCGGCATCGGTGGCTCGCGACGGAGGCCGATACGGGTTGGCTTCCAGGTATGGGGTCAGGCGACGACCTGGGCCGATCTGATCGCTGAGGCAGCGACCATCGAGCGCCACGGCTTCGCCAGCCTGTGGTCCAACGACCACTTCTGGCCGGCCGCCGGGGCGGATGCCGGCACCGCACCAGGGATCCCGGGCGGTTGCTTCGAGGGTTGGATGACGCTCGCCGGCTTCGCCCAAATGACGGAGCGGATCCCGCTCGGTGTCCTCGTGAGCGGGGCTGGGTACCGCAATCCCGGACTGCTCGTCAAACAGGCGACCGCGCTCGATCATCTCTGTGGCGGCCGCCTCACGCTCGGGCTCGGGGCCGGGTGGCACGACCGCGAGCATCGCGCCTTCGGTTTCGGCTACCCCCCGCTCGGCGAGCGAATCACTCGCCTGGAGGAGCAGGCCGCGGTGATCCGCGGCCTGCTCGACGGTCAGACCGTCACCTACGACGGGCGCTGGGTGCAGATGATCGCCGCTCGGAACGAACCGCCACCACTGGGCGATCTGCCGTTTCTCATCGGGGGCAGCGGGGAGCGGCGCACCCTGCGCATCGTCGCCCGCTTCGCTGACGCCTGGAACGGCGAGGGTGATCCCGCCACGTGGCGTCACAAGAACGCCGTCCTCGACGAGCACTGTGCCCAGGTTGGACGCGACCCAGCCGCAATCCGCCGGACGGTCGGGGTGCCACCCGCCTGCATCCGCGACACCCGCCAGGAAGCGGTAGCCGCGCTATCTGCCACCCTCGTCCACAACGGCCTGCTGGTCGCCGAGGCTCGCAGCGTCGCCGAGGCGTCACCGCTCGTCGGCGACGAGGGCGTGGTCCTGGCGGCCATCGCCGCCTGGCACGAGGCGGGTGCCGAGGAGGCGATCGTCGATTGGCCGGCACCATTCGACCACGAGACCCTGGACCGCCTCGCCGAGATTCTCGAGTTGCCCGACCTCGCGATCCGCTGAGCCGGCACGCCGTTCCGACCCCGTGTGCAGTCCTCGGTGGGCTATCCTTGCGCGCGGAGGAGGCGATCGAATGGCCGAAGAGCAGCGGTCCATGTGATGCCGGCGAGGGTCGGTCTCGGGATCGTCGGCGTCGGCCGCATGGGCGCGGACCATGCTCGGATCATCGCTCGGCTCGTGCCCAACGCTCGTCTCGTGGCGTTGGCCGACGTTGACCTCGTGGCGGCGCAGGGCCTGGCCGACGAGCTCGGCGTGGCCAGCGTCTATAGCTCCGCGGCGGAGCTGGCCGCCGACCCCGACGTGCAGGGGGTGCTCGTGGCGGTCTCGACCAGCCATCACCTCGAGGTCGTCCGTGCCGTTGCAAACGAACATCGCGCCATCTTGTGCGAGAAGCCACTGGCGCTGACGCTCGCCGACACCGACGCTGCCATCGCGGCCGTCGATGCTGCCGGCGTGCCGCTTCAGGTCGGCTTCATGCGCCGCTGGGACCCCGAATATCGGCGGGCCCGCGACCGACTGGCGTCGGGAGCGTGCGGCCGCCCGATCATCTTCAGCAGCCTCCAGTTCGATGCCGCACCACCGCCTCTCTCGTATGCCGATCCGGCCGTGAGTGGCGGCATCATGGTCGACATGGGCATCCACGAATTCGATCTGGCGCGCTGGCTGATGGACGATGAGGTCGTCGAGGTTCACGCCTGGGGATCGGTGGTCGCCTATCCGCAGCTGGCGACGGTGGACGATGTCGACAGCGCCGTCATCGTGATGCGCTACGCCGGCGGGGGTATCGGGTCCGTAGCCCTGGCGCGCTTCAACCTCGCCGGCGACGAAGTTCGCACAGAGGTCCAGGGGACGGCCGGCTCCGTGCATTTCGGCGAGCGCCTGGCGGTCGGGGCATCGCGCGAGCCGCTCTTCGAGCGCGCCTATGCTGCCCAGTCCGAGGCATTCGTGCGCGCGCTCAGCGATGACACGCCCGTCCAGGTCGGAGGCGGCGACGCTCGCGCTGCCTTCCTCATCGCCCAGGCTGCCGATCGATCGAGGCGAGACGGGCTTCCGGTTGGTTTGGGATCGTGATGAGCACGGCGGCCATCGAGCTCGTCGACGCCACGAAACGCTACGGCACGAGCGTCGCCCTCGATGGCATCTCACTGCGCATCGAGGAAGGTGAATTCTTCTGCCTGCTGGGGCCCTCCGGATGCGGCAAGACGACGACGCTCAACCTCATCGGCGGCTTTATCCCGCTGACGTCCGGAGAGCTGCGCATCGAAGGCCAGCGGGTCAACGACCTCCCGCCGCACAAGCGCGACGTCAACACCGTCTTCCAGAACTACGCGCTGTTCCCTCACATGACGGTCCGCGAAAACGTCGCCTTCGGGCTGCGCATGGCCGGTGTCAGCGGCCGTGAGGCAGCGACCCGCGTGGCCGAGTACCTCGCTCTCGTTGGCCTCGAAGGGCTCGATGCCCGCTATCCAAGCCAGCTGTCCGGGGGTCAGCAGCAGCGGGTCGCGCTGGCGCGAGCCCTCGTCAAGCGCCCGGCCGTCCTCCTCCTCGACGAGCCCCTCGGGGCGCTGGATCTGAAGCTGCGCAAGCAGATGCAGCTCGAGCTGTCACGCATCCATCGCCAGGTCCGGACCACGTTCGTGTTCGTCACCCATGACCAGGAGGAGGCGCTTTCGCTCGGCACGCGGATTGCCGTCATGGACCGCGGTCGCGTCATCCAGGAGGGCACCCCGCGCGAGATCTACTACCATCCCGTCGACAGTTTCGTTGCCGACTTCATCGGCGAGTCGAACATGATCTCGGGCATGATTCGCGATGACGGCCCCGAAGTCGTCTTCGATGTCTTCGGGACCCGCATCCCCGCCCCGGCTGGGGCCAGCGCGGGGGCGGCGACCCTGCTTGTCCGTCCCGAGGCCGTCACCGTCGGGACGGGGTCCGCGCCTGCGGCCATGGCCGCGCTGCCGGGCCGGGTGCTGGGCGTCTCGTTTCTGGGTGCCGTCACGCGCGTCACGGTCCAAACCCAGGCCGGGCCGATCGTTGCCGAACGGCCGAACGTGGAGGGTGCTCGCGGCGCCGACATGGAGGCGTTGCTCGATCAGGAGGTCCGCGTATGGTGGTCGCCAGCCGACTGCGTTGTCATTAGGCAAGGGTAAGGAGGAGGACGTTCCATGACCGATCACTCGTTCTCGCGCCGCGACTTCCTGAAAGGTGGCGTCGGCGTGGGGGCGTCCGCATTTCTGGCGGCCTGCACATCGGGCGGCGCCGGCTCATCCGCGTCAGCGCAGGCCGAGGCGCCCGCCGCATCCGCGTCGTCCGCCGCGGCCGCGACTCCGTTGTCTGCGGCGCCGAGCCCGACCGTCTCGGCAGGCCCACTCAACTTCCTGACCTGGAACGACCACTGGAACAAGGACGCCCTGCAGCAGGCGCAGGATCTCCTTGGCATCACCGTCAACGTCACCGAGCTGTCGGACGACCCCGACGGGATCGCCAAGATGCAGCAGGTCGGTGGCCAGCTCGACATCGTGTCGCTCGACGGCAGCTGGGTGCCCAAGGCCTACGACCTGAGCCTCATCGAGCCCTTCGACATCAACGCCATGCCTGTCGCCTCGCAGCTCTACTCGATCGCTCGGGAGTTCGATATCTGGACGAAGCCGGAAGGCTATCTGGCCTACCCGTGGGGCTGGTCGCCCATCGTCATCGCCTACAACCCCAAGTTCGTCAATCCGGCGCCGGAGGGCTGGGAGGCGCTCATCGATCCCAAGTACGCCAAGCGCGTCGTGCTCGAGGACGAGCCGTTCGACATCACGCTCTGGGCCGGCCTGGCCACCGGGGCGAAGGACGTCTTCGACATGAGCGACGCCGAGCTCAACCAGGTCAAGGACTGGCTGACGAAGCTGAAGCCGAACATCCTGAAGCTCGTCGCTCAGAACGATGGTGTGATCTCGGCGCTGTCCAAGGAGGAGGCCTGGCTCGGCAATCAGAACCTGGGCGTCGAGGAACGGGTCAAGAAGGCCAGCGGCCTCGAGGTCAAGGCGCTCGTGGCCAAGGAGGGCACGACCGGCTTCTACGATGGCGAGATGACCATCAAGGCAGGCGACAACAAGGCCCGCGTGCAGCCGTACCTCGAATTCGCCGCCCAGGCAGAGTGGGTGGCCCAGAACTTCATCGACAACGGCCGACCCCTGTTCAATGAGAAGTCGTACGAGTTGCTCGTCAACTCCGGAAAGAAGGACCTCGCCGACCGCTACTTCTACAACCAGCCGGAGCTGGCGCTGAAGATGCGGGTCAAGGGCCCCAGCACACGCGACGCCGATTATCTGCAGGTCTTCAACAGCGTCTTCGGGGCCTAGAGTCGAGGCCGACTCGCGCACAGGATTTCCATGGCCGACGTGCTGTCCGACGGAGCCACCCCGGCTCCGTCGGACCGTACCGAAGGACCCGGCGGCCTCGCCCGCTGGCGCCGCAGGTGGCCCGCCTTGCCCGCCGTGCTCGGCCTGCTCCTGCTGTTCCTCGTGCCGATGGCGATCCTTGGCGTCTACTCGCTGTGGCAGATCAACAACAACCTGCAGATCGTGCCGCAGTGGACGCTCAAGAACTACCGGCTATTCCTCGAGAACGCCGTCTACCTGCGGACGTTCGCCAAGACGCTGGGCGTGGCCACCATCGCCACCGGCGCGGCCGTGGGCTTCGCCCTGCCCTTCGCCTACTTCATTGTCCGCTACCTGACCCGGGCCTGGCAGCGCGTGGTGCTGCTCGCGGTGATCATCCCATTCTGGTCGAGCTATCTGCTGCGGGCGTATTCATGGCAGTCGATCCTGGGCGAGAAGGGCGTCGCCAACCAGGCGTTCCAGGCGATCGGCCTCATCAACGAGCCGATCGTTTTCTTCAACTACACGAACAGCGCCGTCGTGCTCGTGCTCGTCTACGTCTACCTGCCCTTCGCTGTGCTGGCCATCTACGCCTCGCTCGAGCGGTTCGATTTCGGGCTGCTGACCGCGGCCCAGGATCTCGGGGCATCGCCGCTGCAGGCCGTGCGCCATGTGCTCTTGCCGTCGATCCGCCCGGGCATCATCACCGCCTGCATCTTCGTGCTCATCCCGATCCTGGGCGAGTACCTGACGCCCACCCTGGTGGGTGGCGTGGAGGGAACGCTGATCGCGAACCTCATCATCAACTTCCAACGTGGCGGACAGCTGCCGCTGGCCGCGGCAGCCTCATTCCTCATCGCGGCGGTCGTGACCGTGCTGCTGGTGGTCTTCAGGCGCTACCTGCGCGTGCAGGATGTGGTCGGGCGTGTCTAGGGCAATCGATCCGCTCGAGATCATGCCGGTCAGCCCGTATGCCCGCCTGACCCGCGGGTCGCTGCGCATCTGGTGCGTCCTGCTGCTCATCTTCCTGTGGCTGCCGATCGTCTTCCTCGTCCTGTTCTCATTCGAGGACTCCAAGACGGTCGGCTTCCCGATCCCGGGCTACACCCTCGGCTGGTACCAGGAGCTGCCAAGCAACGGCCCGCTCATGAGCGCCGTGCGGAACTCGGTCACTGTGGCCCTCACGACGGCGCTCATCGGCTCGATCATCGGCACGATGGCGGCCTTCGTGCTCGTTCGCGGCGGGCTGCGTTTCCCGAATGGGGCGCGGATCGCGGTGACCCTCCCGATCATGTTTCCCGGCGTGCTGATCGGCATGTCGTTGTTGATCTTTCTGGCCGGGATGCTCAAGGTGCGACTCGGGTTGAACACGGTCGTGGCCGGGCACCTCGTGCTGACCGCGCCGTACGTGATCCTCATCGTCGCGGCACGACTGCAAACCTTCGATCGGCGTCTGGAATGGGCGGCGGCCGATCTGGGCGCGAGCCCGGCACGGACGATGCGGCACATCGTGCTGCCGCTGATCTGGCCGGCCATCCTGGCCGGCGCGCTCATCAGCATCACCCTCTCGATCGACGAGTTCGTCGTCACGTTCTTCACCGTGGGACCGCAGCTGACGCTGCCGATCTACATCTACACTCAGGTCAAGATCGGGGTCACGCCGGAGGTGAACGCGGTGGCGACGCTCATGCTCATCGGAACGGTGCTCTTGCTCGGCGGGGTCGCCCTGGTGGCGACCCAGGGGCGCCGGGCAGCGAGGGCGCTCCGGGCCCGTGCGGGCGGGATCTGATGCGCGCGGTGGTCTTCCAGGGGGACGGGCGACTGGCCATCGAGGAGCGGCCGGCGCCGACCATCACGGCGGCCGACGACGTGATCATCGCAGTCGAGGCGTGCGGCGTCTGCGGCACCGATGTGCAGATCCTCAATGTGCCGCCGGGCCACCCGGCGACGCCGGGCACGATCATGGGTCATGAGTTCGTCGGCCGGGTCACGGCCGTCGGTGCGGGGGTGACGGACGTGCAGGTCGGCCAACGGGTGACCGCCGACCCCGACCCGAAATGCGGGGCCTGTGGCCCGTGTCGCGCCGGACGACCGGCCAATTGCCTGAACGTATCTGCCTTGGGCATCTTCCGCGACGGCGCGTTGGCCTCGCACGTGAAGGCCCCCGCAGCGGCGGTGTTCGGCGTGAGCGACAGCGCACCGCCAGAGATCGCCGCCTTGATCGAGCCGCTGGCGTGTGTGATCAACGGCACGAACCGTGCGGCGATCCGGCCGGGCGAAACCGCCGTCGTCTTCGGCGCCGGCCCGATCGGCTGCCTGTTCACGGCGGTGTTGAAGGCCGGGGGCGCGGCGCCGCTCATCGTCGTGGAACCCAACCCGGCTCGTGGCGCGGTGGCTCTCGCAGTCGGCGCTCAGCGAGTCGTGACGCCCGACGAGCTCGCCACCAACCGGCAGGAGCTGCTTCCACATGGCGCCGACGTCGTCGTCGACGCCGTCGGGAGCCAGTTCGCGGCGTGCATCGACACGGCCGCCATGGGAGGTCGGATCGTGCTATTCGGCATGAACAGCAACGCGCGGCCGGCCATCCATCAGGTCGAGATCACCGAGAAGGGCCTCACCATTCACGGAACCTACATCACGAACTTCACCTTCCCGGCGGCCATCCGGCTCATCGAATCGGGAACCCTCGACCTGGCGCCGATCATCAGTGAGGTCATTCCCCTGGAGCGGACGGCGGAGGGCATCGAGCACCTGCGCGCCGGGACCGCGACGAAGGTGGTGATCACGCCTTGAACGACATACGACCGCCGGCGATGAGGGTGGCCAGCGCGCCGTGCAGCTTCGGAGTCGACGAGATCCTCGTGGATGACGCCTGGATGCCGGGACCGGAGGAGTTGCTCGACTGGATCGTCGACACCGGCTACGTGGGCACCGAGCTCGGGCCGCCGGGCTATCTCGGAGATGGCGCACATGTGCGCGAACGGCTCACGTCCCGGGGACTTCGACTCGTTGGCGCCTTCCTGCCGCAGCGATTCAGCTACTCCGAGCACGTGGCCGAAGACCAGGCGTGGCTGCGGGGCTCCCTCGCGCTGATCCGCGAGGCGACACCGCCCGACTCGAGGCCGTTCGCGGTCCTCGCCGACGGCATCGACGAACCCGAGCGTCGGGCGCTCGCGGGACGCATCCAGGAGCATCCCGAGGCATGGCTGTCGGCCGAGCGCTTCTCATTGCTCATCGACAACCTGCATCGAGCCGCCGAGATCTGCCGCAACGAAGGCTTCGAGCCCGTGATCCACCCGCATGCCGGTACGTACCTCGAGACCGCCGACGAGATCGCCCGTCTGGTCGACCGGTTCGACCCCTCGCTCGTTGGCTTGTGCCTCGACACCGGCCACTTCCGCTTCGGCGGCGCCGACCCGGTCAGATCAGTGAACGACTACTACGAGGTCCTGCGGCACGTCCACGTAAAGGACTGCCGGACATCCGTCATCGACGAAGTGTCGCGTACCGGAGGAGGTTTGGAGGCGGCCCTTTCGGCCGGCGTCTTCTGTGCGTTGGGCGAAGGTGATTCAGACATCGACGGGGCCATCGCCGCACTTCGCGGCCACGACTACCGCGGCTGGCTCGTCGTCGAACAGGACCAATTCCTGCGCGAAACGGACACCCCCGCCAGCGTCACCGCCGGCCAGCGGCGCAACCGGGAGTACCTGACGCGCCTGGGCATCTGAGGCCGGCCGGATGACCAGCCGGCTGCTGCGCCGCTCGGCCACGCCGGCCGGCAACGACGGCTTGATGCTCGCCCTTCGGCCCGAGGATGCCGGCTGGGATTACATCGGCTTCGCCAGCCATCGCCTCGTCCAGGGGCAGACCATCCGTCGCGCTGGCGGCGACCGCGAGTCGGCCGTGCTGGTCCTCGAGGGAGCCTGCCGCGTCAAGGCTGGGGATCGGACCTTCCCCAACGTCGGTAGCCGTGATTCGATCTTCGCCGGTCCGCCGGCACCGGTCGTCCTCGTCGCGCCCGACGCAGACATTGAGCTGGAGGCCCTGCGCCCCTCCACGGTCGTCCTGGCTGACGTTCCGGCGGGCGACGTGCGCGTGACCCGGCTCATCGAGCCCGCCACCATGCGCGTCGAGGCCCGCGGTTCCGGGAATACCGCCCGCCGCATCCACCATCTCTTGCCGCCCGAGGCCGAGGCCGGCCGCCTGATTCTCGTCGAGGTCTTCACACCGGGCGGCAACTGGTCCAGCTACCCTCCTCACAAGCACGACACGGAAGACCAGCCTCGAGAAAGCTACCTCGAGGAGCTCTACTTCTACCGATTCGCCCGACCGGAAGGCTTCGCCTTCGCTCGCGTCTACACCGCGGACCGCTCGCTCGACGAAGCCGTCACGCCGGGCGATGGGGACGTCGTCCTGGTGCCGAAGGGCTACCATCCGGTCGGCATGCCCGCGGGGTACGATGGCTACTACCTGAACGTGATGGCCGGCCCCACGCGGCTATGGCATTTTACGTTGGACCCCGACCATGCCTGGCTGATGGACTGGGATCCGACGAAGCCGCGCTAGGCTCGCCGAAGGAGCACGAGCCGCCCATGGATGCCATCGCCACGACGACCGCCAGCCCGCTGCTGCGGATGGTCACCACGACGCCTACCGACTACTGGAACGACTCGTGCGCCGCGACCGAGCTTGACTACGCGGTCGCCAATGGCGCCGTCGGGGCGACCTCGAACCCGAGCATCGTCGGCGAGGTCATGAAGAAGGAATGGGATACCTGGCGGCCACGGGTGCTCGAGATCCGCGACGAGCACCCGACGTGGACGGACGTCGAGATCACATGGAAGACCATCGAGGAGATGGCCGCCCGCGGCGCAGCCGTGCTCGAGCCGATCTGGGCGCGCGAGGCCGGTCGGAAGGGCCGCCTCTCCATCCAGACGAACCCGACCTACTTCCGGGACGCCGAGCGGATGGTCGAGCAGGGCCGCCATTTCGACACGTTGGCGCCGAACATGCAGGTCAAGTTCCCCGCCACCCGTGCCGGCCTGCTGGCCATCGAGGAGGCGACCTACCAGGGCATCAGCATCAACGCCACGGTCAGCTTCACCCTCCCCCAGGCCCTCGCGGTTGGCGAGACCGTGGAGCGAGGGCTGCGGCGCCGCGAGGCGGAGGGCCTCGAGACGACCCACATGTCACCGGTGTGCACGCTCATGATCGGCCGTCTCGACGATTGGATGAAGGCGATCTGCGAGCGCGACGACATCATCGTCGACCCTGCGGCACCCAACTGGGCGGGCATCGCCGTGCTCAAGAAGGCGTTTCCTATCTTCAAGCAGCGCGGCTACCGCGCCCGGCTCCTGGCGGCCGCCTTCCGTCACCAACTCCACTGGTCGGAGCTCATCGGCGGCGACATCTCGATGACGATGCCGCACCAGTGGCAGCGGCGATTCAACGCCTCGGCCGTCGAGGTGAGGCCGCGCTTCGACGACCCCGTGCCGGCCGCCTATGTCGAGGAACTGTACGAACGGATCCCCGACTTCCGTCACGCCTACGACGAGAACGGCCTCACGCCCGCTGAGTTCGACACGTACGGAGCGACGGTACGCACGCTGCGCTCCTTCATCGCCGCGTACTGGGACCTGGTACGGACCGTCGACGACATCCTCCTGCCGAACCCTGACCTCCGGCGCTGACCTGCTCACTCGAGCACCCGCTCGATCTCCCAGGGAGCCTCCTCATACGTCCCGGTCTCATGCCGTGCGGGTCGGGTGGTCGAGCGGGCGGCCCGTGCGGTAGCACTCGATGATCGCCTGGCAGAGTGCGATGTCGCGCATCGCATCGCCCCCGGAGGTGATCGGTGGAGTACCGTGGACCACGCAGTCGTGGAAGGCGATCAGCTCGCGCTTGAAGGCGCTCTCGTAGGACGTGACCTCCTGCGAGACACGGGATCGTGCGGTGCCAGGCTCGCCCTCCTCGACCTTGAGAATGGTTGGCTCGCTCCGGAGGAAGGGCGACGGAAACGACAATGTGATCCGCCGATCGGGGGCGTACAGCGCGAACTCCATGTTGTAGCGCGCGAGGCCCGGCAGGTCGATCCAGTGGATGGCGACTGGCAAGCTCCCGAAGCGCAGCATCACGCTCACGCTGCCCTCACGCAAGTCGACATAGTCCAGGCTGTCCGGTTCGCCGAGCAGGCCTCTCACGGTGTTCAGCTCGTGTACCAGGGTGTCGAGCAACACGGACTGGTAGGCCTTGCGCAGGGCCTCGTCCGCCTCCCCGATGGCCGCAGTGATGCTCGCGGCAGACTCCGCCCGAATGCGCTCAAGCAAGACTTCGGGTGGTCGTCCGATGGGCGCCAGTGGGTAGTGCGCAACGTAGGGCTGGAAGGGGGACTCGAGGGTCGTGACGCGCAGGAAGCGGGCATCGCTCAGAGCGGACGCCTCCTCCTGGAACCGAAGGAACGCCGGGTCATAGCGCTTGTTGTAGGCCACCATCAGGGTGACGCCGGCCTCGTCCGCGGCCTCGATCATGGCCTCGGCCTCTGCGGTGGAGAAGCACATCGGCTTCTCGACGAGGACGTGGCGGCCCGCCCGCGCGGCCTCGATCGCGATCGGCGCATGACTGCCGGCCGTGAGCACAAGGACGGCATCGACCGGTTCGCGCAGCAGCTCGCGCCAGTCGGTACAGGCCTTCGGGACTCCGTATCGCTCCGCGCTGGCCCTCGCGTTCTCGGGCGCGATGTCGCATATCACCGAGACCTCGAAGCGATCCGACAGCTCGCTCAGGTAATGCAAATGCATCACCTGCGCGATGAGACCGGCTCCGACCACGCCCACCTTCACACGGGTCGGGGTCGAACTAGACTCTGAAGGGGACCTCGTCCTCAGGGTCGACGTTTCGATGGAGGCCTCCGGGCCAAGCGAAGGCGCGATCGCACGCTGAACGGGATCGGGCGCCGTGCCTACGGTAGCATGGCATTGCAACGATGCAATCGGACGGTCTGCGGGAGGAAGGCGTGACAGCCCCGGAGCATGGACCGAGCGCCTCGATCATCAGCATCGAGCACGAAGACCGACTGGTCGCCCCCGAGGAGGGGGTCGCACCGTCTGCCATGCTCCTGGACGGGAGGGCGGCATATCGCGCGCCAGGACGGACGATGAGCCGGGGGCAATGATGGAGCGCGGCAGCAGGCTGGCGACCCTCGGAGACGTCGCTCAGCTCGCCGGTGTCTCTCCCTCCACCGTCTCCAACGTCGTGCGCGGCTCCGACGTGGTCGCCGCGAGGACGCGACGTCGGGTCCTCGTCGCGATCGACCAGCTCGGGTACCGGCCGAACGCGCTCGCGCGCCAGCTCCTCCATGGCCGCGCCACGACGATCGGGATCATCGCCCGCGACCTTCGCAACCCATTCATCGCGGAGATGGCCTCGCTCGTTGAGCGCGAGGTCGCCAGATTCGGTTTTGCGGCCATGTTCTGCGCGACGGAAGGTGATCGCGATCGCGAGGAGCAGGCGATCGACCTTATGCTCGGCAACCGGGTCAGTGGTCTGGTCTTCCTTTCCTTCCTGGGTCGCCCGTCACACATTGGGACGAGGATCAACGGGCAGATCCCGGCCGTGTTCGTAGCGGCCGAGGAGCCGTGGGCTGACTCCGTGACGGTAGATGAGCATCGCGGCGGAGAGCTCGTCGCCCGGCACCTCATCGAGCTCGGGCACCGCAGGCTAGCCTTTGTCGGGCCCCAGCAGCACGACCGCGCGGACGCCCGGCGGCTCGAGGGCTTCCTCCGAGCCGCCGCCGATGCCGGTCTCCAGCCGACGGTTATCTCGTGGGATCCGCCCGACGGCGCCCTCACCGTCGGAGGGGCCAGAACCGAATGGCGCGAGATCCTGGCGGGTGCGAACCCGGCCACCGGCATCTTCGCCGCGAACGACTTCGCGGCGATCGATCTGCTCGACGTGGCAGACGCCCTCGGAGTCCGCGTACCCCAGGAACTCTCGGTAGTCGGCTTCGATGATGTTGACATGGCGCGCCTCCGTCGCATCAACCTGACCACAGTGAGCCAGCCGCGCGAGGCGCTCGTGAGGCTGGGGGTCGAGGCGCTCCTCGGCCGTATCGACGGCAGGATCATCGGCGGTCCCCACGTCACCCTCGCCAGCGTCGCACTGAAGGTGCGCGGATCGACCGCGCCTCCACCTTGATCTCCATCGCGGAACACGTTGAGCGCCGCTAGAGCACGTCATCGCAGTCGTTGATTAGAACCTTGCAATGGCCTGATGGCGCACCTATAGTGGGTCGGGGTCGTGGCATCACATCGGGTAGGGTGGATCGCTGACGAGTCTCACGGGGACCGAGCACCTGGCCTTCGAGGCCGTGCGGGACTGGGCTGCGGAAGCCTCGCGCCTTGCGGCCGACCCGTCCACGGGCCGTGAGGCCACCCGCAAGGGCGACCCGTTCGACCTCGTGACCCCAGCCGATGGCGTGATCGAGCGCTACCTCAGGGACCAAGTCCGGGAGCGGTTCCCCGACCACGGATTTCTCGGCGAAGAGGAAGGCGGTGCGAATGGTTCACACGGCTGGCAGTGGATCGTCGACCCGATCGACGGCACGCTCAACTATTCGACCGGCCTGGCCGGCGCGGCCTGCTCGATCGCCTGCCTGAGGGATGGCGAGCTGGTCGTCGGCGCCATCGCCGATCTGAGCGCAGGGCTGGTCTACCGGGCCATGGCAGGCACCGAGACGATCCTCGTCGGTGATGCGAGGGGGGAGTCAGCTTGCCAGCCTTCGACGTCGCGTGCCGGGGCAGCCCGAGTCTTCATCGAGTTCGGTTGGGAGGACCTTGACCCGGTCATGGTCGGCACCATCGAGGCGTTGTCAAGGACCCGGCCGCGGGTCATTCGCATGGTCGGGGGTGCCGCCTACGCACTGCTCAACGTGGCGCTGCACGGAGGCTGCTTTCTTGGCATCGGACTTCGGATGTGGGATGTCGCGGCCGGCATCGTTCTGGCCCGCGAGGCCGGACGAGAAGTCCGACTCTGGGACGCAGGTGCGTTCATCCATCTCATCGTAGGCAGCGCCGAGGACATCGGCGAACTGGCCCCCATCGTCGAGCACTTCGGTTCAAGCCGGGTCGCGCCCGCCGTTGCGTGAGGGGCGTGCCCGTGCACGAGGAGGAGGAGTCATGAACAAGCGTCTCATGGCGCTGCTGTCGGTCGTGGTGATCGTCGGCGGCGCTTGTTCGCCCCAGGCGTCACCGGGTCCGACCGGCCCGGCGGCATCGCAACCGACCGTCACAGCCGCCCCGGCGGCATCGCAACCGACCGTCACAGCCGCCCCGGAGGCGGTGAATCTCTCGGTCTGGGCCCGGAACTACACGGTCGCCGACGGTCGGATCCAGCCGTGGGATCCCAAGACGGCCTTCGAAGCCGCGCACCCGGGTGTCAAGGTCGTGCTCTCCGGGGCTCCCTACGACCCGCAGTTCCAGCGGATCGAGCTCAGCCAGGCGGGCCAGGTCGCTGACAGGCCCGACATCGTCCAACTCGACAACATCTGGCTCGGCCAGTTCGTCGACGAGGGCATTCTCGCCAACCTCGACTCGTACTACGCGAACTGGGCTGACGTGAGCGACATCGTGCCCGTCTTTGCCGACTCCACGAAGGTGAAGGGCAGCCAGTACGCCGTCTGGTTCTACAGCGACATCCGCCTCATGATCTGGAGCAAGGACGTGTTCCAGAAGGCCGGTCTCGACCCGGAGAAGGGCCCCGCGACGTGGGATGAGCTCTTCGCCGATGCCAAGGCCATCAAGGACAAGGTGCCCGGAGTCAAACCCGTCGAATTCCCGGCGTCCTCCGAGGAGAGCACGGTCGACCGCTTCTACTCATACCTGTACATGACCGGCTCGAGCATCCTGAACGCCGACAACACGAAGGCCGTCTTCAACGACGCCGGCGGCCAGAAGGCGCTTCAGCTGTACGTCGACATGGTCAACAAGGGCTATGCGCCCAAGGACGTACTCGCCGAGACTGCCGACGACATCTACCCGCACGTGTTCTCGGGTGCGACCGGGATCATGCTCGCGACGGTCGGCGATGGCCTCGGATCCCTGCCCGACGGATTCGATGCAAGCAAGTTCCAGAGCACGATCGGGGCGGCACTGCCGCCTATCTGCACAGGCTGCCAGCAGGCCTCCACCGCGGGTGGCTGGATGCTCGGCATCAACGAGGCAAGCACCCATAAGGACCTCGCCTTCGAGTACATCAAGCTCGTGACCGATGGCGCGAACATGGTCCCGTTCGAGGTCGATCGGACGCGCGTGCCCGTACGCAACTCCGGTCTCGCCCTGGCCGACGCGTTCAAGGCCGATCCGTATTTCGCAGCGGAAGCCGAGGCGGCGAAAGTCGCCCACTTCCCGCCGTTCATCGCCAAGTACACGGGGATGATCGAGATCCTCTGGACCGGCATGCAGAAGGCCATCAACGGTGACCTCTCGGTCAAGGATGCCCTTGACCAGGCGGCCGCCGACGTTGATGCCCTGCTCGCGCCCTAGCCAGAGCCCCTAGTCAAGCGGTAGGGAGTCGCTCGGCCTCATGGCTCATCGAGCCCTTGGCCGGGCGACTCCCTGGCTGCTTCTGGCCCTGCCCCTGCTTCTGCTGTTCCTGTTCCTGCTCCTGCCGTACCTGCTGACGTTCTACTACTCGACGACCGGCGCCACGATCGGCCGACTGGTCAACGTGCACGGGGTCGGTCTCAAGAACTTCCAGGCCGTCCTGTCGTCGCACGCACCGCCATTCATCGGCGTGGTGGCGGTCACCGCGATCTTCACCGCCGGCACGCTCATCGGCTCGCTCGCCCTCGGAACGGGCCTCGCGCTCGCGCTGCACACCGTGTCGTCGGGTGTCCGTTCGGCCCTGCTCGCGGTCTACCTCATCCCCTGGGTGATCGCGGGAGTGATCATCGGCTACACCTGGCGCCTGGTGTACGACCCGAGCATCGGTTTCGCCAACATCGTCCTCGATGCCGTTGGCGTGGCTCCCGTCAGCTGGCTCACCGAGAAGGCAACATCGATCGCCGCTCTCGTTGTCGCGAACGTCTGGGCCGGCTACGGGATCGTGCTGCTCGTCGTCAGCGGAGCGCTAGCGAACGTTCCGCCGAACATCATCCTCGCGGGCCAGGTCGACGGTGCCTCGTACGCCCGAATCGTCCGGCGAGTCATCTTGCCCGCCATCCGGCCGACGTTCCTGCTGGCCGCCCTCGTTGCCCTGGTGAGTGGGCTCAACACGTTCGATCTCATCTACGCGATGACCCGCGGCGGCCCGCTCTATCAGACCGAGACGATGGCCCTCGAGATGTATCGCCTCACGGCGCTGAAGGGCAACGTCGGGCAGGGCGCGGCGGTGACCGTGATCCTGTTCACCGTCAGCCTGGTCCTCGCCATCGCCTACGTGGTCGTCTGGAGACGAGAGGCCCGAAAGTGGAGCTAGTCCGCCTGTCCGCGGTGCAGCGCCTCGTGCGGGTCGCCGCCGTGGTGATCGCGCTGGCGTTCACGCTGCTGCCCCTCCTGTGGGTCATCTCGATTGCCCTTCGACCGGGCAGCCAGGCGATATTTCCGATGTCTATCGTCCCGTCGTCGCTGACCCTCGACAACATCACGGGCGTCCTCTTCGGGTCGAACGGGATCGGTCTCATCCCGTATCGCAACGCGGCGGTCTATGGGCTGTCCTCGGCCGTCGTCACGGCGGTGGCGTCGACGCTCGGCGGCTACGCGCTCGCTCGCTACAACGTGCGTTCGGGCGAGGCCCTGCTGATCGTCATCCTGGCCCTCAGCTTCCTGCCGTCGGCCTCACGGATCGTGCCCCTCTTCATCCTCTTCTCGGCGTCCGGCCTCTACGGCACCGCCCAGGGCGTGATCCTGGCCTACGCGGCGGGATCTACGCCGCTCGGGATCTGGCTCATGGCCGGGACCTTCCGGCAGATCCCGGTCCGACTCGAGCAGGCCGCCCGGATCGATGGGGCAGGAGCGCTGCTGACGATGCGCCGAGTCGTCCTGCCGCTCGCGGTGCCGGGGATCCTGGTGGTCGCCACGCTGGCGTTCATCGACGGCTGGAATTCGTTCTCGCTGCCGCTGATCCTCATCAACAAGGACAACGCCCAACCGTACACGGTCGCCCTCCAGCGCTACATCCAGGAGATCGGCTTCGGCATCAACTGGCCGCTGTTGGCGGCCGGGAGCCTGGTTGCCCTCGTGCCGGTCCTGTCCGTCTTCGCGATCCTGCAACGCCGCCTCGTCCGCGTCGGCGGACTTGGCGGCGCGATTAGAGGCTGAGGAGTCGATCGTGAAGCTGGACATCGAGGGACTGACCGTCGAATACGGCCAGCTGGCCGCCGTGCACGACCTCAACCTGACGGTCGGCCACGGCGAGCTCGTGGCCCTCGTCGGGCCGTCGGGCTGCGGCAAGACCACGACGCTCGGGTTCATCACGGGGTTCATCCGTCCCAAGAGCGGCAAGGTGCTCTTCGACGGGGTCGACGTGACCGGGCTGGCCCCCCAGAAGCGCGGCATCGGCTACGTCTTCCAGGACTACGCCATCTACCCGCACATGACCGTCCGCGAGAACATCCGCTTCCCGCTCGACGCGGCGAAGATGGACCGCAAGCAGGCCGAGCGCGACGTGGACGAGATCGCCGGCCTCATGGGCGTGGGCGAGCTCCTGGCCCGCCGGCCGCACCAGCTCTCGGGCGGCCAGCGCCAGCGGGTCGCGCTGGCCCGGGCCCTGGTGAAGAAGCCGGTCATCCTGCTGCTCGACGAGCCGCTCTCGAACCTCGACGCCCACCTCCGCGTCGAGGTCCGGGCCGAGATCCGGCGCCTCCAGCTCGACCTGAAGATGACGACGGTGTTCGTGACCCACGACCAGTCCGAGGCGATGGCCATCGCCGACCGTGTCGCGGTCATGTCGAACGGCGCCATCGTCGCGCTGACCGCGCCGTCGACCCTGTACACGCGGCCGCCCTCGCTGTTCTCGGCCCGGTTCATCGGCTCGCCCCAGATCAACATCTGGGCCACCGACGGGCCGGACCAGGCGCTGGCCAGGCGGGTGATCCAGCCGCTGGTCCGGGACGGTGGCGCCGGCCTGCTGGTTGGCGTTCGACCGGAGCACGTACAGATCGGCCAGGGTGACCTGAACGCGACCGTCACCCTGACCGAGCCGCTCGGCCGCGATTTCCTCGTGCACCTCGACGTCGGCCCCAGTTCGGTCCGCGCCCTCGTCCCCGCGGAAGAGGGAACGCGCCTGAAGGCTGGCGAGGACGTCCTCGTGCGCATCGAGGCGTCACACCTGCACCTGTTCGACACGGAGACGGGGCGCAGGGTCGAGATCGACGTGGCCGGTGTCCGCCACCTGGACGAGGGCACTGGAGGGACCCGTGGACTGGCTGGCTAGGGGCGTCGGGCTCCGTGTCGGTGGGCATCGCGGCGCGTCGGCCGTCGCCCCCGAGAACACCTACGCGGCCTTCGAGGAGGCTGCCCGTGAGGGTGCGGTGTTTGTCGAGACGGACATCCGGAAGACCGCCGACGGGCACCTTGTCCTGATGCACGATGCCACGCTCAAACGGACCACGAACGGAGGCGGCGCCGTCTCGGAGGTCACGCTCGACAGGCTGGGCGAGCTGGACGCGGGAGCCTGGTTCGGCGACGCCTTTCGGGGCGAGCGAATCCCCGAGCTGCGTGCATTCCTTCATTGGGTCGAGGCTCGAGCGTCGTTCGGCGCAGCCCTCGAAGTCAAGTCAACGGGCGCTGGCGCCGAAGTCGCAGAGCTCGCCTGGGCTTCGCCGGCGCGCGCTCGCCTGGCCATCTACGCCTTCGACCCGGCGGAGATCCGGTCCGCAAAGGCGGTCTCCCCGCGGCTGCCGTGCGTCCTCCTGCTTCAACTCAACGCCGACCGCGATACCGTCCTATCCGAGATCGCGGCCTGTGGCGCGGATGGTGCCGACGTTCCCTGGCAGTGGAACGCGGGTGCGCTCCTCGCCGAGATGCGGGAGCGCGGGCTCCTGATCGGCGGAGGCTCGGCCACCGGGGACGAGGCCGCCGATCGCCTGGTCGCACTCGGTGTGGACATCATCGATACCGACCGCCCGTCCGCGATGCTCGCCGCGGTCCGAGGTCTGGCCGGCGGCGACGGGCAGTGACCCGGCCCGGACGCAAGGGCGACAAGGTGGCCTAGACCGAGCGCGTGACCGCCGCCCTGGCCGTCGCTCGATTCCTGGCGGCCCAGGCGGTGGAGCGCGACGGCGAGGCCCACGGGGTCGGGTGGGAGGGGACCGAGCTGGAGGAGCGGGTCACCCCCTTCTTG
>CAYLSK010000017.1:0-9647 GCA_964385975.1 uncultured Anaerolineaceae bacterium
CGGCTTCGAGTGAGCCTCTTGCGGCTGGCCTTCCGCCGCAAAGACCGTCCCCGGCGCCGCTGGCTGTGATTCCCGAAGAGGTTGTTGATGATCGCGGCCACCGTCTGGACCCTGGCAAAACCTCGTGGCCAGACTGCTGCGGGCGAGCCGGGGCCGCCGGGGCGACCCCGGACTGCCGGTTCACGCTCAGCCCGAGGTCGGATTCGGTCAGACGGACCGGGATTTGCTCTGTACCAGTCTCCAGATGACTGGTTGCGAGCAACGGGCGAGCAGCGGTCGGGGGCGCAACAACGTCTTCGCTCACCACACCTAGGGCTCGCGGCCCCCGATTGCCGGCCGCCTCGATCAAAGCGCGCCGCTGCGGCTCCGTTCCTCGAGATCGGCCAGGGCGGCGTCGTCATGCAGCCCGGCCAGATGGGCGGTCAGATTGTGGGCGCGCAGGACCGGACGACCGGCGCGGAGCTCGATGACGCTGATCGCGCACAGGTCCATCGACCACATCCAGAACCGGTCGAGCGGTAGGTCGAACAGGGTCAGCAGCGTCACCTTGAAGACGCCGTCGTGAGCGACCACGATCGACCACGGCTGGTCCGGCACAGGATCGCGGTAGCCAGCGACCTGGGCCCGCTCCAGCGTTCCCGGTGGGCGGCCTTCGGCCAGGCGCGCCAAAAGCCGGGCCAGCGCTGGCCGTAACCGGTCGGCGACCTCCGGGAGCGACTCGCCGCCCGACGCCCACGTCTCCAGCGGCCGGCGGCGCCAGGCCGCGAGCTGCGGGCCGAACCGTTCCTCGATCTCGGACGCATGGAGGCCTTCCCAGGCGCCCTGGGCGATCTCCAGGAAGCCACGATCCGCTCGAACGGTCGGTGGGCCAGTGCCTCCCGCCCCGTGGGCGTCGAGAATCGCCCGGGCCGTTTGCGTCGTCCGCTGCAACGGCGAGTGGACGAGCTCGATGAGCTGACCGATCGGCACGGGCAGGGCGGGCGCGTCGTGCGGGTGCGCCAGGCGGCGCGCCACCAGGTCGGCCTGACGGAGGCCGGTCGGGGAGAGCGGGGATTCGGCCTGGCCCTGGAAACGGTCTTCGAGGATGAACCTGGACTCGCCGTGCCGGACCAGGACGAGCGTGGCGTCCAGGCCGTCCGGGATCAGGGCCGGCGTCGAAGCGGTCAGCGGGTGCTCCCAAGGCGAATGGTCCACAGGTCGCGGACCGCCTCCTGGTTGCGGATCGCCTCCGAGACCGCCTCGGGCACGTCGTCGTCAAGGGCCAGGATCATCAGGGCGTCCTCGCGTGGGCGGCTCCGGGCCAGGTGCATCGCACTGATGTTGACGTCGGCCTCGCCGAGCATGATCCCGACCCTTCCAACCGTTCCGGGGCGATCCATGTGCCGGGTGATGAGCATGGTGTCCGCGGGTGCCATGTCCAGGCGGTAGTCGTCGAGCCGGGTGATCCGAGGCTCGCCGGCAGCCACCGTCCCAGCGACCACCGTCGTTCGGCCACCGGTCTCGCCGGACAGGGTCAGCAGGGCGGCGAAGGCGCCCGCTTCGGGGGTCTTGCGCTCGACCACGGTAATCCCGCGAGCCTTGGCCAGGGCACCGGCGTTGACCAGGTTGACTCGCTCGGTCGTGGACGTCTCGAGCAGGCCGCGCAGCACGGCGGCCGTCAGGGGCGTGCCGTCGTGCTCGGCGAGCTCGCCGGCGATCTCGAGGGTCAGCGTGCGCACCCCACCGCGTGAGAACTGGGCGAAGAAGCGGCCCAGGATCTCCGCCAATGGCAGATATGGGGCGATCGCCCGGGCCGTCTCCGGGGTGAGCAGGGGCGCGTTCACCGCATAGCGAGCGCTTCGACCGTCGAGGACGTCGAGCACCTGCGCGGCGACCTCCTCGGCCACCAGGATCTGCGCTTCGGCGGTCGATGCCCCGAGGTGCGGCGTGAGCAGCGTGTTTGGTGCGTCGAGCAGGGGCGAGCCCGTCGGGGGCTCGTGTTCGAAGACGTCGATCCCGGCGCCACTGAGGTGACCGGAGAGGAGCGCCTCGGCCACCGCCGCCTCGTCGACGACGCCACCGCGGGCGACGTTCAGGACGATCGAGCCGGGTTTGAGCTTGGCGATGGCCTCGCGCCCGATCAGCTTGCGGGTCGTCCGGGTGAGCGGGACGTGGACGGTGAGGACGTCGGCGCGTGCCAGCAGCTCATCGAATTCGACCAGCTCCACCCCGTGGTTGGCGGCCTGCTCGGAGGTCACGAACGGGTCCACGGCGAGCACGGTCATCTCCATCGCGAGGGCCCGCACCGCGATCGCCTGGCCGATCTTGCCCAGGCCGACGATGCCCAGCGTCCGCCCACGCAGCTCCAGGCCGGTGAACCGGGCTCGCTCCCACTCGCCGCGCCGGACCGACGCATCGGCCTGAGCCGTCCGGCGGGCGATGCCGTAGAGCAGGGCCAGCGTGTGCTCGGCCGCCGCGATCGTATTGCCGGTCGGGGCGTTGACGACCATGATCCCGGCCCGCGTGGCGGCATCCAGATCCACGTTGTCGACGCCCACGCCGGCCCGACCGATCACGACGAGACGAGTTCCGGCCGCGAGCAGCTCGGCGTCCACGTGGACCTGGCTGCGCACGATCAGCGCGTCGTAGTCGGGCAGGATCGCGCACAGCTCGTCGTGAGCCAGGCCGGGTCGCTCGTCGACCTCGTGGCTGGCACGCAGGAGTGAGATGCCCTCCGCGGCGATCGGCTCGGCGACCAGGATCCTCATGCGCCCGCGGCCACTCCGACCGGAGTCGCGAGCCCGAAGGATTCGAGGGCGGCAACCTGGGCCGCGGCCACGGCCGAGCCCGGCCGGACCAGCCGTCCCGTCCCGATCGAGGCGAACTCGAGGACGCTCATGGCGCCCAGGATCTCCTCGAGGGTGACCGAGCCGAGGTGGCCGAGCCGGAAGATCTTGCCGGTCAGCTTGCCCTGGCCACCGGCCAGGATCAGGCCCCGGCGCTTGATCTCGCCATTGAAGGCCTTCCAGTCGAGGTCGTCCGGCACGACCGCGGCGGTCACCGTTCGCGACGCGAAACGCTGATCGGCGAAGAGCTCGAACCCGAGGGCCGTGAGGCCCGCCCGGGCCGCCGCGGCACACGCTTCGTGCCGGGCAAAGACGCCGCTCGCGCCTTCGGCGTTCATCAGCCGGATCCCTTCGTCGACCTGGTAGACGACCGCGATGGCCGGCGTCCAGGGCGTCTGGCCCGCGGCATGGCTGTCGCGATGAGCGCGAAGGTCGAGGTAGAGCCGAGGCATCGTCGACGTCTCCATCGCCGCCCAGGCCCGGGTCGAGGCCGCGATCATGGCCAGGCCCGGGGCGGCCATCCAGGCCTTCTGCGAGCCGGTGACGACGAGGTCCACGCCCCAGGCGTCCATCTCGAACGGAACCGCACCAAGGCCGGAGACGCTGTCGACCAGGATCAGCGCATCCGGAGCCAATTCGCGGACGACGGCCGCCAGCTCCGCGATCGGGTTCATCACGGCGGTCGAGGTCTCGTTGTGGGTGAGCAGGACGGCCTTGTACCCGTTGTCCCGTTGGAGCTCGGCCCGGAGCGTTGCCGGATCGGCCGCCTGTCCCCACTCGGCCTCGATCTTGGTGACGTTGGCGCCATATGCCCGGGCGATCTTCGCGAACCGGTCACCGAAGGAACCGATCGAGACACCGAGCACGCGATCGCCGGGCGAGAGGGTGTTGACGATCGCAGCCTCCAGGCCGCCCGTGCCGGCCGTCGTGATCATCGCGATGTCGCCGGTCGTCCCGAAGTAGGGTTTCATCCCGGTCAGGATCCGTCCCAGCATCGCCGCGAATTCGGGGCCACGATGGTTGATCATCTGGCGCGCACCGGCCTCGCGGACGCTCGGCGGCAGGCCTGTCGGGCCGGGGATGCGCAGGTTTGGCTCGAAGCGGTCCACGGGAACCTCCTGGATGGCGGTCAGGGCGTGCGCGGATGGTCGCATGGCTTGACACCAGAACGCCAGCCTGTCATATATGCCGGCATATGACGACGCGCCGGACGACCATCCTGGCCGACGCCGACCTGCTCGAGCGGGTGGTGCGCTACGCGAATCGAGCCCGAACGACCAAAACCGCGGTGATCGCGGCGGCCCTCGAGGCCTTCCTGGCCGAGCACGATCAGGCACCAGACCTGCCATTCCTCGCGGTTGGACGTAGTGCCCACGGGCGACTCTCGCTCGATGGGCGTTCGATCGTTCGACGCGAGGTTGGTCGACGCCACACCACCGAACGCTGACGCCGGCGGATGGCGATCCTGCTCGACGCGAGCGTCGTGCTCGCCGCGGCCGACCGAGCGGACCTCAACCACGCCGCGGCCCTGGCCTGGTTTGGCCGAGCAGATGAGCCGCTCCTGCTCGGTGCTCTGACACTCGGCGAGCTGGACGTGCTCCTCCAGCGCGAGCTCGGTGTCACTGCCACGCTCGCACTCGTACGCTCCGTCACCGGCGGTGCGATCCGCCTGGTCGCACCCACGGAGGGCGATCTGACGCGGGCGGTGGACCTGCTCGATGCCGTCGCGGAACATCATCCACGCCTGGCCGACGCGCTCCTGGTGGCTGCGGCGGAGCGACTCGGTGTCCGTCGGATCGCCACCTTCGATCGCCGGCCGATCGCGGTCTTTCGGCCGCGCCACGTCCGCGCGTTCGACCTGGAGCCGTAGCGCGCGACACGAACCGCAAGGTGTGGGAGGCTGAACGACCCGCCGCTCGGGCCGTCGCAAGCGCCGACGCTCGAACGTCGTGAGGTCGCGCCAATCGACCGAGGAACCTTGCCAGGCATGTCGACCGCCACCGATCGTTCGCCCCGCCGCGGGAGGCGGCGCCCGTCGTCCAGGCTCACCGTCCTCGCCGTGATCGTTGTCGTGACCCTGGGCGGCATGGCCGTCGCGACCGACGCGCTGGGAGCGGGCCGGCTCTTCGACCGCGCCGTGGCCAAGATCGATCGGATGATCGCCGGTCCGGTCCCCGATCGGGCGACCGTCGAGACCGTCCTGGTCACGCCTCGACCGGCAACCGCCGCCCCGAGCCCGACATGGACGGCTGCGGCCCCGACGTCGTCCCTCGATAGATCGGATTCGCCCGGCCCAACAGCGACTCCCGAGCCGACCCCAGAGCCGACGCGAGCCCGTGTCCCGGTCGACGTCGACATCGCGGCCGACCCGGCGAGCGTCTTCGCCTCCGAGGCGAAGGACACCTGGTGCTCGCCGGCCGGCGTCCAGATCACGCTCGCCTTCCTGGGCAAGGCGGACACCTCGGTCGACTTCCAGCGCGAGCTGCAGAGCCGGGTCCACGAGTGGGAGAGCTACTCCGACAGCCACAACGGCGATTGGGGTCCCGGGGCGATGGCCCTCGCACTTGAGGCCTACGGGGCGCCTGGCTACGAGGTGCGTGCCTACAAGACCCGCCAGGATGCCTTGCGCGATGGCGCGACAGCGATCGAGACGACGGGATCCCCGGTGATCCTGCTTGCCTGGCGGGGCGCGCACACGTGGGTGATGACCGGCTTCAGGGCGGATGCCGATCCCGCGATCTTTCCCGATGCCACGATTGCCGGGGCTTACATCGTGGACCCCTGGTACCCACGGATCTCGAGCATCTGGGGCGCCTCGGATCCGCCCGGAACCTTCCAGGACGACGCGGAGATGGTCCGCAATTTCCTGGTCTGGAAGCGGCCCGAGGGCCGCTACGCGGCCCGCGACGGCCTGTTCGTCGCTCTCGTCCCAACCGTGCCTGTCAGCGCGGGCGACTGACCCCGATTCCTCGGACGCGGGGCCGGACGAGCACGCCGAGCGTGACCGCCTTGGCCAGGCTGCCGGCCGTGAACGCGATCGGGATGGACGTGATCCCGACGGAGGGTGCGAGCGATTCGCCGACGACAAAGATGACGACGAGCCCGGCGACCGAGGCCAGGACCGGGATCAACGTGTTGTGCGTGGCGTAGAAGGCACGAGCCAGGAGATGGGTCAGGCTCTCCAACGGGATCGAGAAGGCAAAGGCGGCTAGCAGCCCGGCGGTCAACGTCACGTCCTCCGAGCCGAACGCACCGCCGCCGAGCAGGACGGCGATCACGACCCGGCTCAGCACGAAGAGACCGATCGCCGCACCACTGGTCAGGATCGCGGTCGTGGCGAGGTTGGTCGCCAGCGTCCGAGCGAAGGCAGGCCGGTCGCCTGAGGCGGCCGCCGCCGACAAGATCGGGAACGCCGCGACGGCGATCGAGACGCCGATCAGGCTGACCGGCACCGACTGGAAGTTCCTGGCGAAGCTGACTGCACTGACGCTGCCGGCCCCGAAGCGTGTCGCGAGTGCCGTGAAGTAGAGGAAGGTCAGTGGGTCGATCGGGTGGCTGGCCATCTTGGGGATCATCAGACGGATGAACTCCCGGACGGCGGCCGTCCGAACCGCCAGCCGGGGCCGGATCCTGAAGAGGGTTCGGCCAATGCCCGCGACGCGGATGCCGAGATGGAGCATCGCCCCGAGCACCGCGCCCAGGGCCGCGCCATAGATCCCGAGAGGTCTCGAGAAGACGACCGTCCCGGCCACGATCCCGCCGTTGTAGAGGAGGGGAGCGAGGCCATAGAACAGGAACCGCCGGTCGGCCACGAGGACCTCGCCGAGCGCGATCGAGGCGGCGAAGATGACCGGCGTCACACACATGACCCGGAAGAGGCCCGTGTACAGGTCGCGCTCGGCGGTCGTCTGGAAGCCGGGCGCAATGATGCTGACGGTGAACGGTGCAAGAAGGAACAGGACAGCTGAGGCGACGGCCATGACCAGGACCGCGAGGGTCAGGATCGTCTGTCCGAATTCGTGCGCTGCGCCGTCACCCCTGTCGCTCTCGCGGAGGCCCAGGAAGATCGGCACGAACGGGGCCGCCAATCCGCCAGCCACGAGCACGTCGAGCGCCAGCTCCGGCAGGACGAAGGCGGCGTTGTAGGCATCGAGCTCCGTCCCGGCCCCGAACGTCCGGGCGAAGATCCGATCTCGGACGAGGCCCATGGCGTACCCACCAAAGGTCAGGACCGCGAGCAGGATCGCGCCACGAGGAAGAAGGCGATCGAGCCTTGTGCGCGCCATGACTCGCTCGATCACGCTCGATCCTCGCCGCCCACGAGGACAGGGACGACCGGTCGGTCGGCGGTGCTGCGGTCAGCGTGAGTCAGCGGGAGATCGCGACCTGTTCGGCCTCCGCCTCGACCAGGCGAAGGAGCTCGGCGCTGTCGCTCAGATGGCCGTAGAAGATCTCCCGCGCGGCGTCCAGCAGCGCGTAGATCTGGGGGTCGGCGACGTGATAGCGAACGGTCGTGCCGGCTCGCTCGGGCACCACGACGCCCCGGCTGCGAAGGACGGCGAGCTGCTGCGAGATCGATGAGCCCGGGACGCCGATCAGCGCCTGGATCTCGCCGACGCTGCGAGGTCCGCCTCGCAGGAACTCCAGGATGGCGATTCGAACCGGGTGGGCGAGCGCCTTGAAGAACTCCGCCTTGAACTGGCGGAGCCGTTCTGGGTCATCCGGACGCGGCGCTCGGGTTGGCATGGCGGCACAGCCTAGCCGGCCCTCCCGATTCGATCAAGTCTCTGAACGCTCTAATCTTCGAAGACGCGAAGATACGGTGTATCCTTCTTGGGTCGTGTGCGCGCCGACAAGCGCGCGGACAGGAGAACCTCCAAATGACCGACGCATCTGGTGTGCTAGCTGCGCTGCTCGCCGATGCCAGGGATGCAGACCCTGCTCACCGAATCGACTTGCGGGATCCGATCGCTTCGCACGGTGCGGCAGCGATCGAGGCTGTAACCCCATGGCTCAAGGATCCGACCCTCGCCGCCTTCGCCATCCGGGTCATCGCCCGAGCCGGGCTGGACGGGGAGCGCGAGGCCGCCCAGGCGGCGCTTCGCCAGGCTCGCCGTCGCCTCGACCCGCGATTGCGCGCCGACGCGGACTGGGCGCTTGGCATGCTTCGGCTGGGTCGGCCGGCCCCGCCAGCGCCGGCCAAGCGTACGCTCGGGGCTCCGGCGCGAACCGAGAGCCCGCTCTATTCCGGCGGCCCGCGTCCGGCTTCGCGACGACCGCGGGCCGGCCTGCCAGCCTCCTAGATCGTTCGCCGCAGCATCAGGCGTCCCCAGCGTCGCGCTTCTCGGTCTCCGCCAGCTTCTTGCGGCTGGTCTCGCGGGTCTTCATGAGCCCGTCGCCGGCATGCGGCGTGGCCTCGGGGCCGGGGATCCCTTGTCGTGGTGTCCGGCCGGCCGCCTTCGCCCTTACCCTGGCTTCGTCGCGACTTGTCATCCGGGCCGCGATCGTGGACTCGTAGCCCTGGTCCGTCGGCAGGTAGTAGCGCCGCCCGGCAAGGGCACTAGGCAGGTACTGCTGCTCGACGTCGGCGCCTTCGAAGTCGTGCGAGTAGCGGTAGCCGACGCCGATCCCATGCTGCTTCATGCCGCGATGCGCGGCGTTGCGCAGGTGCAGCGGCACGGGCAGGGCGCCGCTGGCCTCGACGTCCGAGACGGCTGCCCAGTAGGCGGCGCCTGATCGGTTCGACTTGGGCGCTGTCGCGATGTACGTCGTGGCCTGGGCCAGCGCGTACTGCGCCTCCGGCAGCCCAATCCAATCGAGCGCCTGGCCGGCGGCGACGGCGACCTGGAGCGCACGAGGGTCGGCGTTGCCGACGTCCTCCGACGCGCTGATGATCAGCCGGCGGGCGATGAACTTGGGATCCTCGCCGGCTGCGATCATCGCCGCGAGCCAGTAGAGCGCGCCGTCGGGATCGTTGCCCCGCAGGCTCTTGATAAATGCGGAGACCGTGTCGTAGTGCCCGTCGCCGGCCCGGTCGTAGGCCAGGATCCGTTGCTGCGCCGCGACCTCGATATCCTCGAGTTGCGGGCTCACACGCCCGTCCGCATCGCGAAGGTCCGCTGACTCGGCGAGCGCGGTCGCGCCTTCGAGGACGTTGAGGGCAGCCCGAGCATCGCCGCCGGCGAGCGAGATCAGGTGATCGAACGCGTCCGCCTTGAGCGCGACGCCGCCTCTGGGGCCCAGCGCGCCGGCCAGGCCGCGCTCGGCGTCGTCGATCGCTCGGCGGACGACCGTTGCGACATCGTCATCGGTCAGCGTATCCAGGCGCCAGACGCGCATCCGCGAGAGCAGGGCGCCGTTGACCTCGAAGTACGGGTTTTCGGTGGTCGCTCCGATCAGGGTGACCGTCCCATCCTCGACGTGGGGCAAGAGGGCATCCTGCTGCGCCTTATTGAACCGGTGGATCTCATCGAGGAAGAGGACGCTGCGCGTCCCCTGCAGGGCCAGTCGCTCCTGCGCCTCGGCGATCGTGGAACGGACCTCGACCACCCCCGACATGACGGCCGAGAGACTCGTGAAATGAGCGCCAATCTCGCCCGCGAGGAGCCGGGCGAGGCTGGTCTTGCCGGTCCCCGGCGGTCCCCACAACAGGAGCGACGACAGGTGTCCGCGCGCGATGCTCCGACGAAGCGGGCCGCGGTCTCCGACCAGGTGGTCCTGACCTACGAACTCGTCCAGGTTGCGTGGCCGCATTCGGGCCGCGAGCGGTTGCCGCTCGGGCGGCGGTTGGAACAGAGCTTCGGGTCGGGCGCCGGTGAGCCG
>CAYLSK010000017.1:9747-23300 GCA_964385975.1 uncultured Anaerolineaceae bacterium
CGCGCCAATCGACGAACCTGGCCCGGTTCCGGCGTCGAATGGCGCGCAGGACGGACAACTAGCCGCTAGGCCCATCCTCGCGGCTGATTCAAATCCGCTCCTTCGGTGGTTGGATCGCTGGTGATCCGCCGGCGCTTCTCACCGACCGCGGGTGGCGCGCCGGATGCGGCTAGAGCGTGACCCCGGTGACCTGAACAATGACCCATAGCGAGGCGAGGATCGCCACGAGGGTCCCACCAACCTTCACGATCCGGCGAACGTCGCGTCCAACGTAGGCGTATTCGTTCGTGGCGGCGACGGCCAGGCTCGATAGGGGTCGAGGCGCAACGGCGCCTGGGTCGCGCAGTGGACGAGCTCGGCGGGCGGCCTCGGCGGCCTGCTCCTCGGCGACGATCGCGGCCTCGAGCTGCGCGGCTCGCGCCTCCTCCTCGGCAGTCAGCGTTGCCGGGCGCGGCTCCATCCGTGGCGCGGGCGCGGTCGGTCGGGCCGGGGGGCGCTGCATCGGCCGGCGCTGGCCGGGCCTCGTGGTCGTGCCTCTGGCGCGCTTGGCCATGATCTGTTGGGGCCTCCATCGCGGTCGGATCTGCTCGGGCGGCGTGGCGCCCGGGCTCGGCCTGTCGACGGCAGAGGATAGCACTGGCCGGCCAGGGGCCGGGAAAGCCGGGCAGGGGACGGGGTGGCCGGTCGTGCGGTACGTCCCGGGTGAGGACGCCCTGCTAGACTCGGCGCGCCCACTGGAGGACCCTCGGATCGACCTCAACGCGCTCGTTCAGCCGTACCTCGGCGCGCTCGTCATCGGTCTCATGGCGGTGGTTGTCGCGCTAGTCATCGTGGTGGTGTCGGGGGCGCGCCGGACTCGCCGACTCGATGTGCGACTGATGGGGATCACCCGCGGATCGGAGGGGCGGAGCCTCGAGGCCATCCTCGATGCCCACCTCGAAAAGGTGTTTGCCGTCTCGCGCGAGCTCGATGAGGTGGCCGCCAGGACCGCGATCCTCGAGAAGGCACAGCCGCGCGCCTTCCAGCGGGTCGGGCTGGTCCGCTACAACCCATTCGAAGAGACCGGCGGGAATCAGAGCTTCGCGCTCGCGCTGCTCGACGCGAATGGAGATGGCTGGATCCTCTCCAGCCTGCACGCACGCTCGGGCACGCGGGTCTACGCGAAGGCGATCAAGGCTGGACGCGCGGAGTCCGGGCTGTCGGCCGAGGAGACCGCCGCGATCCAACAGGCGACGGCCTGACAGGCTAGCTGGCACGGCCGGGCTCGATGCTCTCGACATGCCCCCTCGTCCCGCGACCGTCGCCCCGGACCGACAGATGAGCCCGGCGCGCGTCCGCCGACGCCGCGAACCAACGCCCCTCGAACAACTGCCGGCCTGGCGCGAGCTCGTGCCGGTCATGGATCCGGCGCTCAGCACCCAGCCGCCCGTGGGGCTCGATGCCCTCCTCGGTGGGCTCAATCCCGATCAGCTCCGGGCGGTCACCCACGGCCATGGGCCGTTGCTGGTCGTGGCCGGTGCGGGCACCGGCAAGACCCAGGTCATCACCCGGCGAATCGCCTGGTTGATCGCGACTCGCCGGGCCAAGCCCGCGGAGATCCTCGCGCTGACCTTCACCGACAAGGCCGCCGAGGAGATGGCCGTCCGTGTCGACCAGCTGGTCCCGTACGGCTATACGGATACGGCCATCTCCACCTTCCATGCGTTCGGTGACGGCCTGATCCGCGAGTACGCCCTGGAGCTTGGCTTGCCGACCGACCTGCGGGTCCTCTCGCGACCCGAGGTCGTCATCTTCCTGCGCGAGCATCTCTTCGAGTTCCAGCTCGACGCGTACCGACCGCTTGGGGACCCGACCCGCTTCCTTGCCGCGCTCGCGACCCTCTTCAGCCGCTGCAAGGACGAGGACATCTCACCGGCGGACTACCTGGGGCATGCGGACCGCGTTGCCGCAGAGGCATCGCGGGTGGCCGCGGAGGCCGCCGCCAGCGGTGATGACCCGTCGAACCCGAAGCGCACGTCGGTCGATGCGGTCGACGCGGCCGCCGAGCATGCGCGTCGGCAGGCGGAGCTGGCCCGCGCCTACGCCACCTACCAGACCCTCATGGCCGCCAACGGCTGCATTGACTTCGGGGACCAGGTCGCCCTCGCGCTTCGCCTCGTCCGGAGCTCGGCAGCCGCACGGGCTGCGATCGCCGGACGCTTTCGCTACATCCTCGTGGACGAGTTCCAGGACACGAATCGAGCGCAGGCCGAGCTGGTCGCCCTGCTCGCCGAAGCGCACCGCAACGTGACCGTCGTGGGCGACGACGACCAGGCGATCTACGCCTTCCGGGGCGCGGCCATCGACAACATCCTGGCCTTCCAGGATCGCTACCAAGGTGCCCGGTCCGTCGTCCTGCGACGGAACTACCGCTCACTGGCGCCGGTCCTGGATGCTGCCTACCGGTTGATCCGGTTCAACGATCCGGACCGTCTGGAGGTCAGGATCGGGATCGTCAAGCAGCTGCGCCCGGAGCGCGTCGCGGCCATGCCCGCCCCGGTCCGGCTTGAGGTCTTCGCCTCGGGTTCGGAGGAGGCCGACTGGATCGCCGCGGAGATCGGCCGGCGCGTGAGCGCTGGGGCGGCCCCTCGCGACCACGCCGTCCTGGTCAGGGCGAATGGCCACGCCGACCCGATCCTCCGCGCGCTCAACATGGCCGGCATCCCCTGGCGATTCTCCGGGACCTCTGGTCTCTATGCGCGGCCCGAGGTCCGCATGCTGCTCGCCTTTCTGCGAGTCGTGGCGGATCTCGATTCGAGCGTCGATCTATACGCCCTCGCGGCATCGGAGGTCTACGCGCTCGGCGGAGAGGACCTCACGGCGATCGTCAACATGGCGCGCCGGCGGAATCGCTCGGTCTGGGCGGTGCTGGACGAGCTCGAGCGGCAGCCCGGGATCCTGCGGGTTGGACCGGAGACGCGGGCGACGGTCCACAAGCTGGTCGTGGATCTCCGAGGCTACGCCGATGTTGCCCATGAACGGCCGGCTGGTGAGCTGCTCTATCGATTCCTCCGTGGCAGCGGGCTCCTCGCGCGATTGGTCGCATCGGACACGCCGTCGGCTCAGGAGGCACTTCAGAACATTGCCCGCTTCTTCGAGATCGTCCGCGCTCAGTCGACACTCCTTGCGGACGATCGCGCGGTCTTCGTCGCCCCGCACCTGGCCACGCTGATCGAGGCGGGAGACGATCCGGCGACAGCCGAGCTCGACCCTGATGCCGACGCCGTCGCGGTCCTGACCGTGCACAAGGCCAAGGGCCTCGAATTCCCGGTCGTCTTCCTGCCGGGCATGGTCGCCGGGCGTTTCCCGTTGAGCGGTCGCGGCGAGACCCTGCCGCTGCCGGTCGGCCTGGGCCGAGGCGAGCCTCCATCTCCGGAGGCCGCGCTGGCCGAGGAACGACGTCTCTGCTACGTGGCAATGACCCGGGCCCGGGACGAGCTGATCCTCTGCCACGCCGCCGACTACGGCGGCGCTCGGGCGCGACGCGTCTCACCGTTCGTGCTCGAAGCGCTCGATCTGCCGACGGCGTCCGGCGTACCGGGTGCGGGGGCACGAGCGTCCAGCCCGGCAGAGCGTCTGGCCGGCTTCGGTGCGGTCGCAGCACCGGCCGTCGCAGCGGATGGCCCGATCACAGAACCGTTATCGCTCAGCTTCTACCAGATCGACGACTATCTCACCTGCCCGCTCAAGTACAAGTACGCCCACGTGCTGCGCGTACCGCTCGCGCCACACCACGCGATCATCTACGGCGCGGCGCTCCACAAGGCCGTCCAGCTCTTCCACAACCGGCAGGCCAAGGGGCATGTCATGAGTGAGGAGGAGCTCGACGAGGTCTTCGAATCGGCCTGGTCGAACGAGGGGTTTGTCAGCCGCGGCCACGAGGAGGCGCGCCTGCAGGCGGGGCGCGCGGCCCTTCGCCGGTTCCGGACGGCCCAGCTCGCGCCCGACGCGGTGATCCCGACCTACGTGGAGCGCGAGTTCAGCTTCAGCCTCGGCGGCGACCGAGTCCGGGGCCGCTGGGACCGAGTCGACATCGAGCCGCTCGGGGAGGGAAGCGTCCCTGCCACCCTCCCAGAGGCAGGCCGTGCGGCGAGCGCGGACGTCGTCTCGCCAACCCTGGGCATGCTCGGCCCGGAGCGGGTGACGATCACGGACTACAAGTCATCGGATGTGCGCGACCCCGCCAAGGCTCGACAACGGGCGCGCGAGTCGCTCCAGCTCCAGATCTACGCCATGGGCTTTGAAGCGATGACCGGGCGGCTGCCCGACGCTGTCGCCCTCCACTTCCTCGAGTCCGGCCTGATCGGGCGCGTGCCGGTCGATCCCGCTCGTCTCGCCAAGGCCCGCGACAAGATCGCGCGAGCGGCGGCGGGCATGCGCGCCCGCGATTACACGCCGCGACCCGACTATCTTGCCTGCACGTATTGCGCGTTCCGCGACATCTGTCCGGCGAGCGTGGCGCGATAGGGCGTTCACCCCACTCGACGGACGACGTTCCGCCGTGCATCGTTCGCGGCCCCCCCAACCAGGGATCGGGGTGCAACGGAGCGCGCATCGACGATGGACCGAATGGTCTGGAGAATCCTGCCCTGGGCCCCGACCGACGGCGGTGAGGGCCTAGACTCGCTCGTCATGGAACAGCGCGACCGGCTGGCCAATCTCGGGTTGTTTGCGGCCGCGGCCGTCGTCTGGGTCCTGGTCGGGCTGGTCGTCACGACGCGCGATCCCGTCGTGGATCCGGGGGCGGGGTTCCTGGGTGCCGCCCTGATCGGCCTGGCACTCGCCCTGACGCTGGTGCCGCTCATCTGGCTGACCGTCTTCAGCCGGCACAATCAGATCGCGTTCCGGGGCGACTGGCTGCGCGCCATCCGGCGCTCTGCCTGGGTCGGAATCGTGGTCGCGGTCCTGATCGTGCTCCGCCTCCAGGGGTTGCTCGAGCTGCCGATCGCCCTGTTCATGATCGCGCTTGCGTTCGTCGCCGAGGCGACCCTCTCCGCGGAACGCTAACCAGCGCGGCCCCAGGTGGGGCGCTAGGCTGTCGCGGCCAACATCCATCGAATCGCCTGGAGACCCCGTGACGCCCCTGACCGCTCCCCGACCGGCACAGCCGTTGAGCGACGCCAAGGCCCAACTGGCCGCCGCCGTTGAGGGCGCCCGTGGTGAGATCATCGGCCTGTCGCACCGGATCCACGCGAACCCGGAGCCGGCCTTCGAAGAGGTCCAGGCCGCGACCTGGATCGCCGAGATCCTGGCTCGACACGGCTTCGCGGTCGAGCATCCGGCCGGTCGCCTGCCGACGGCGATCCGGGCAATCCGCCGAGGCGGACGTGGTGGCGCCAGCCCGCGCATCGGGATCCTCGCCGAGTACGACGCTCTACCGGGCCTGGGACATGGCTGCGGGCACAACACGATGGCCGCGTCGGGGGTCGGCGCCGCTCTTGCCCTGGCCGCCATGTCGGACGAGATCCCCGGCGAGATCGTGTTCCTGGGAACGCCCGCCGAGGAGCGGGGGAGCGGCAAGCAATACATGATCGAGGACGGCCTGTTCGACGGCATCGACGCCGCCCTCCTCTATCACCCGTGCGACCGCAACCACGTCGAGAGTCATCCGCTGGCGTCCGAGGACGTCGAAGTCGTGTACACGGGTCTCCAGTCGCACGCCTCGTCCGATCCGTGGATGGGCAAGAACGCGCTCGACGCCCTGATCAGCCTGTTCACCTCCGTCGGTCTGTGGCGCCAGCAGCTCCGGCCCACGGCCCGCGTCCACGGGATCATCCACGAGGGTGGGACCGCGGCCAACATCATCCCGGACCGGACGGCGGCCTGGTTCATGATCCGGAGCGACAGCGAGGCTGAGTACGAGCGGATGCGCGAACGCTTCCGGCAGATGTGCGAAGCCGCCGCGCTTGCGACGGACACCTCAGTCCAGGTGACCTTCTCGGGCCACGCCTCGACGATGCGCAACAACCAGGTGCTGGCCGAGCGCTTCCGGGCGAACATGGCCGCCTACGGCATCGCCGATCAGGGCGACGATCCGAACGCCGGCTCGACCGACATGGCGAACGTCAGCTGGGTCTGCCCCACAATCCATCCGGATCTGGCGATCGCGCCAGAGGGCACACCCGGGCATTCGATCCTGTTCCGCGACGCCGCGGCGACCCCCCGAGCCGACGAGACGACCCTGCTCGCCGCCACCCTCGTCGCCCAGACCGCCTACGAGCTCTTCGCGGATCCGGAGCTCGTCGCGGCGGCCTGGCGGGAGTTCCGCGCAGCAAGCTGACCAACCGAGCGAAAGCGGACCACGAGCAGGTGCGTGGCAGCCGCGTTTCCGTCTACCGGCAGCCGCGTTTCCGTACCGGCAGCCGCGTTTCCGTCACCGGCAGCCGCGTTTCCGTCATTTGCTCCTCAGGCGGGCACTCGTCACCGGCAAAACCGGTCATGCCTGGTCGTCCAAGGCCGCCGAGCGTTGGGGAGCACGACCACACCGCCGAGATCCGGCAATCGGCCCTCGAGGCGGTCATCTGGCAGGAGGGTGCTGACGAGTGCCCGCCTGGCGGTCATATGTCAGAAGTGGAGGTTGGATGGGCGCGAAGACCTCCATCCGAGCAGCCGATCCTAGCCCGAACCGGGTGCTACCATCGGTCGGACGCGCCCCGCTGGACGATGCTTCGAACCGGCGGCGCCCCAGCGAGACGGACCGAACCCACGCGGCGCGCGGCCGCGACCGTCTCCGGAGGATCCCGTGGCCGAGCGCCCTGACGCTCCCGACCTCGACCGCGACTTCGCGGCCCATAACGGCTGGGACCGCGCGTTCGAGACCTTCGACGACATCGACCTGCCGACGTATGTCGGCCCGGCCACCTTCATGAAGCTCCCGTGGGTCACGGACCCGGCTGAGCTCCGCCGGCGCGCCGTGGACGTCGCCATCGTCGGGGCGCCGTTCGACGACGCGGTGACCAACCGGCCGGGCGCCCGGTTCGGACCTCGAGCGATCCGTGAGGCGCCGTACTCCCCCGGTTCGATCCATTCGCTCCAGCTCGACGTCGATCCGTTCGAGCTGCTCACCGTCGTGGATGCCGGCGACGCCAACATCGCGCCGTCCTGGATCGAGCGCAGTCACGCCATGATCTACCGCAAGATCGCCGAGGTCGCCGGGAGCGGCGCCATCCCGATCACCTTCGGCGGCGACCACTCGATCACCTGGCCCGCCGCCACCGCCATCGCCGAGGTGCGCCGACCGGGCAGCATCGGGATCGTCCATTTCGACGCCCATGCCGATACCGCCAACGACGCCTGGGGGGTCCTCGCCAGCCACGGCACGCCGATGCGCCGGCTGATCGAATCCGGAGCGGTCAAGGGCAAAAACTTCGTTCAGGTTGGGCTTCGCGGGTATTGGCCTCCGAAGGAGACCTTCGAGTGGATGAAGGAGCAGGGCCTGCGCTGGCATTTCATGCACGAGATCGAAGAGCGTGGCGCCGAGGTGGTCATCGCCGACGCGATCGCCGAGGCCCTCGACGGACCCGATTACATCTACCTGTCGATCGACATCGACGTCATCGACCCCGGCATGGCCCCCGGTACCGGCACACCAGAACCGGGCGGGATGTTGACCCGCGAGGTCTTGCGGGCGATCCGCCAGATCGTGGGCGCGGTGGAGCTGGCGGGCATGGACATCGTGGAGGTCTCGCCGCCCTACGACCAGGCTGAGACGACGGCGATGGTCGCCAACCGCGCCGCGCTCGAGGCGATCAGCGCCCTGGCCGTCCGTCGGGCGGCCGGGCATCGCGTTCGCTGGGAGGGTTGATCCATCGATCCGTCGGGGCTGGACCTGCCCGATCCCGCGACGGCGGCCGCGCTCGCCCGCCTGTACGACCTGGACCTGGCCGACGATCCGGGTGACCTGGACCTCTACCTGGCCCTCGCCGACCGTGCCGACGGCACGATCCTCGAGCTGGCCGCCGGGACCGGGCGGCTGGCGGTGCCGCTTGCCGAGGCCGGCCATACCGTCACCGGCGTGGATCTCGACCCCGCCATGCTCGATCGTGCCAGGGTCCGCCTACGAGGCTCGCGAGCCGGCAGCGCCGATCGGCTGACCCTGATCGAGGCCGATCTGATGGGCCTGCGGCTGCCGGACGCCGGCACCTTCGGTCTCGCCTTCATCGCGCTCAACTCGCTGCTGGTGCTGCCGACCCGTGCGGCGCAGCGCGCCGCCATCAGAACGATGGCCGATCACCTGGCGCCCGGTGGCCTGGCCGTCGTGGACATCTGGATTCCCGATGCCGAGGACCTTGCCCGGTTCGATGGTCGGATCATCCTGGAGTGGCCGCGCCTCGATCCGGAGACCGGGGCGATCGTCACGAAGGCGGGATCCGCCCAGCATGATGCGTCCTCGGCGGTCGTCACCATGACCACGATCTTCGAGGAGAGCGGCCAGGGGGAGCCGGCCCGGCGCTGGGTCCGGCGCGACCGGTTGCGCCTGGTGTCGGGCGATGAGTTGCGCGGGTTCGCCGAGGATGCCGGGCTCACCGTCGAGCTCCTCGCCGGCGACTATGGCCTGGGCCCGATGGGTCCGGGCAGTGAACGGGCGATCCTCATCGCGGTCAAAGGCTGATCGTCTCGTCGTCCCGTTTCGGGGCGGGACCTTCGGGGTCCGTCCCTCACGCGACCCTCGTGGTATCGTCGAGGCGATGCCGCCGAGTGACCAGACGCGCCTGCTCATCGTCGAGGACGTCCCGCAGGTCGCCCAGTACATCCGCGGGTTGCTCAACGCCCAGTCACGGGTCAAGTTGCTCGAGGTCCTGAGCGAGGGTGGTCGGGCGATCGCGACCATCAATGAGGTCCACCCCGACGTCGTCCTGGTCGACGCCCTGCTCCAGGGCCGGATCAAGGGACTCAAGCTGGTCGAGCAGATCCACGAAGCCAAGCTGGGTGTGCCGGTGATCGTCCTGACGGTTCCGCAGAACCCTGTCGAGCCCAATCCTGCCGCAGGAATCCACGGCGTCCTGGCCATGCCATTCTCCGGCTTCGACCTGATGACCCGGATCGCCCAGGTGCGCAAGGACTTCGAGGCGCAGCAGGCGACCGGCTCGACCCGGATCGTGAGCGTCTTCTCGCCCAAGGGCGGGGTGGGCAAGACGACGATCGCCTTCAATCTCGCAGTGGCCATCGCCCAGCTCGACCAACGCACCGTGCTGGTCGACGGCAGCCTCCAGTTCGGCGACCTGCGCTCGCTGCTAAAGGTCCCGGCCGACGCGCCGTCCATCCTCGATCTGCCGACCGATCGGATCGCCGAATCGGATCTGGGCGACATCCTGTGGCGCGACCCGTCGGGGATCGACATCCTGCTGGCGCCACCGCGAATCGAGATGGCCGAGATGCTGACGGCCCGCGACATCGAGAAGATCCTGTCTCTCCTGCGCCGGGTCTATGCCGTGATCGTGATCGACATGTCCTGCCAGATCAACGACATCAACCTGGCCTTCCTGGATGCGAGCGACGCCATCGTCGAGATCGTGACCTACGACTCGACGACGATCCACAGCACCATCGCGATCGCCGACACGTTCCGGGCGATCGGCTATCCGGCGTCCAAGGTCCGCTACCTGATCAACCGGGCCGATTCGTCCGGCGGGATCGATCCAGGCGATCTGCACCGAGCCCTCGGCCGCGTCCCCGAGCACCGCGTTGTTTCGGACGGGCGCCTGGTGGTCCAATCCAACAACGAGGGCGTCCCGTTCGTGTTGGCCAACCCCGCCGCGGAGATCAGCCAGGACGTGGCGAGGACGGCCGTGGAGATCCTCGACGCGGGACGGGTCGCGGCCCTCGCCGGGCGGAACTGACCGCCATCATGTCCGACCCGCGACCGATCGGGGTCTTCGACTCCGGCGTGGGCGGGCTGACCGTCCTCCGCGAGATTCTCCGACGCTCGCCGGCCGAATCGACCATCTACCTCGGCGACAACGCGCGCGCGCCATACGGGGTTCGATCGGACGAGGAGGTCCTGGCGTTCTCGTCCCAATCGCTCGATGCCTTGGCCGAGCGCGACGTCAAGGTGATCGTGGTCGCCTGCAATACCTCGACCGCGGTCGGGATCGGCTCGTTGCGACGTCGCTACGACCTGCCGATCCTCGGGGTGATCCGGCCCGGTGCATCGGCCGCCGCGCTCGCGTCGCGCAACCGGCGGGTCGGGGTTATCGCGACTCCGGCCACCATTCGATCGCACGCCTATTTCACGGCGATCAAGGACGAGAACCCGGCGATCGAGGTCTACGAGCATGCGACGCCCGCACTGGTGCCGCTGGTGGAAGCGGGACTCCTCTCCGGTCCGGCGGCCGAGACGGCGGTCGCGGAGTCACTGGCAGCGCTGCTCGGCGAGCGCGACGCTGCCGGCGAGTTCATCTTTCCGAAGCCGCCCGGAGCATCGATCGACACGCTGCTGCTGGGCTGCACCCACTATCCGCTCTTGCGGGCCGTGATCGCCGCCCAGGTCGGTGAGCGCGTCGCGATCGTGGATTCAGCGACCGCCACGGCCTCGGCGCTGGCCGAGCTGCTCAACGTCAACGGCCTCGAGACACCGGGCGCGACCCGGGGGACCGCCGCCGACCCCGGCTCGCTCGGTCACGACCGACCGATCGAGCGGAACCGGCCGCCCGTCCACCTGCAACTCACGACCGGCGATCCCGACCAGTTCCACGACCTGGCCAGCCGGCTGTTCGGCTCGGCGTTCCCCGACGTCGAGCGGGTCGAGCTGGCGGTTCCGGCGCGATGATTCCCCGGACGAGCCGACCCGGTCGTCCCGGTCAGGGTCTGTCGTGGCGCGACGATCGAGTCTGGCAGGCGGGCTTCCTGATCGGCTCTGCGCTCGGGGCCGCGGCGACCGTGGTCGGGCGGCATGCCGAGCGCGCGGCGCGGCGCGGTCTGGTGGACTGGCTGGAGGTCGAGCGAATCGCCATCCGGAGGCTGGCATCGGCACCAGGGACCCTGGACCCCGCCGAGCTGCATGCGATGCAAGCGCTCTACGCGGACGCAATGGCTCGGATCGTCCCGGCCCTCTCGAACGCCCTCGAGACCGCCCTTCCCGGAGTTGTCGAACGCGCAGCCGTGGTCGACCGGGCAGACTGGGTGCGTGCCAACATCGGGTCGTTCGCCTCGCTGATTGGCAAGCTCGAGGCCGATCTGCTCGACCAGGTGATCCCGCCCGGCGGCGGGCTCGCCAAGGCGGCCATGGCGCTGGCCAACCGCTGGGTGACCAACCGCCAGCTCGGCTTCCTGCTCGGGTTCATGGGCGCACGCGTGCTCGGCCAGTACGACCTGGCGCTGCTGTCGGTGGAGGCGAAGCCGGGCCGGCTCCTCTTCGTGGAGGAGAACATTCGCACGACGGCCCGGGCGCTGGGCGTGCCGATCGGCCCATTCCGGACCTGGATCGCGCTGCACGAGACGACCCACGCCTTCGAGTTCGAGGCACATCCCTGGCTGCGGCCGTATCTTGCCGAACGGCTGGAACGCCAGCTCACGCTGTTCGGCAGCGACACCCGCGGCCTGGGCCGAGAGGCATTGCGCGGGCTGGGCCGTGCGATCCGCGGCGATGGCGGTCGGGAACACTGGATGGAACGGATGATGGGGCCGGAACAGCAGGCCCTCTTCCGCGAGACCCAGGCGGTGATGAGCCTGCTCGAGGGGTTCAGCGATTACGTCATGGACGAAGTCGGGCGAGACCTGGTCCCCGACGTCGAGCGGATCAGCGCGCGTTTCCACGAACGGCGGACGAAGCGAACGCCCTTCGAGCGAGCGATCCTCCGCCTGACGGGAATGGATCTCAAGCTCGAGCAGTACAAGAAGGGCGAACGCTTCGTCCGTGCGATCGCCCAGCAACGTGGGGCGCCAGCCCTCGCCCGCCTCTGGGAAGGGCCTGAGACACTGCCGCGGGCCGGAGAGATCGAGGCACCCGAGCGGTGGATCGCCAGGGTTCTCGACGGGACGGCTGGATGACCGAATCCGATGGTCGTAACCGGCGAGCCGGCCCCGGCAGCGGACCCGGCGGCGCGCCGACCGCGATCGCCCTGAGCCCGATTCTGTCGGCTCGCTATCGCGCGCGCGACCTTGAGCGGATCCGTGCGGCGGCACCCGGCGCCCGGATCATCATGGTCTCGGTCGAGGGGCTCGCCGACGGGCCGGTCGACGACGTCGAGGTGATGCTTCGGGGCTGGTTAAGCTCGGATGCGTTCGATCGGCTCCTGGCCCGGGCGCCGCGCATGACCTGGGTCCATTCGGCCACCTCGGGCGTCGAGCGGGCACTGACCCCGGCGGCGCTGGAACGGGGGCTGGTCGTCACCAACGCCCGGGGCGTCTTCAGCCGGCCGATCGCGGAGTACGTGCTGATGATGATCCTGGCGGTCAGCCGCCGGCTGCCCCAGCTGCTCGAGCTCCAGCGCGAGCGGACGTGGCAACCGCTCGAAGGCGCCGAGCTGCGTGACGTGACCGTCGGGATCATTGGCCTGGGATCCATCGGGCGGGCCGTCGGCGCGCTGGCGACCGGATTCGGCTGCCGGGTCGTGGCCGTTCGGCGTCGGGCCGATGGCGACACAGAGTCACCCGGACGCGATGACGAGGAGCGCTCGTTCGGGCCGATCCGGCTCGATCGGGTCGGGGGGCCGGAGACCCTGCCGGAGCTGCTCGCCGAATCCGATTTCATCGTCCTCGCGGCGCCATTGACGCCTGAAACCGAGGACCTGATCAACGCCGAGACGCTGGCCATGGTCAAGCCCGGTGCCTGGCTCATCAACGTCGCCCGCGGCCGGTTGATCGACGAGCGCGCGCTCCTTCGCGCGCTACGCGCCGGCGAGCTCGGGGGCGCCGTCCTGGACACGTTCCGCGACGAACCCCTGCCCCCGACGTCGTCGTTCTACGACCTGCCGAATGTGATCGTCACGCCACATACCGCCTGGTCGAGCGGCCGGGTCCTGGACCGCAGCGTGGCGCTCTTCTGCGACAACCTTCGTCGTTTCGCCGCCGGTGAGGCGCTGCTCAACGTCGTCGATCCAAGCGCAGGGTACTGATCACCGCCACAATCCACCGATGCAGATAGCCATCGTGGGGCTCGCCGGATCGGGCAAGACCACCGTCTTCAATACCTTGACGCGCGGCCACGCCGAGACCGGCGGCTATGGTGGGGTCACCCTCAACGTTGGGGTGGTCAAGGTGCCGGACCCGCGGCTGGACGCCCTGGCCGTCATCTTCAAACCCAAGAAGATTGTGCAGGCCGACGTCACCTACGTCGACATGCCCGCCCCGCCGCCCTCGACCGAAGGGCACGTTGGCACCGAGGAGCTGCCGGCTGACCACCTCGCTCGCCTGCGCGACTCCGATGCGCTGCTCCACGTCGTTCGAGCGTTCGAAGATCCGGCCAATCCGCATCCCGAAGGGATCGTTGATCCAGCGCGCGACCTGGAGCGACTCGACCTCGAGTTCCTGTTGGCCGATCTGACGATGACCGAACGCCGGCTCGAGCGCCTGCA
>CAYLSK010000018.1:0-23133 GCA_964385975.1 uncultured Anaerolineaceae bacterium
CGACGCGGCGACCCGCGGGCTGACCGGCGCGGCCGATCGGGCGCGCGGCCGGCGCGGCGCGGCGGCGGCCGCGGCGGGCCAGGCGATGGAGGTGACCAGCGTCACGGTTCTACCGGCGGACGAGGAGCCGGCGGCCGCGACCGACGGAGTCCCAGGCATCGACGAGGGCACGGTCGCCGATTGGCTACCCGGGATCCGCGACGAGCACGACGACGATGCCGGCTGGCAGGCGCGCTGGCTCGATCGCCCGACCTGGGATCGCTCGGTCACCCCGAACATTCGGAAGCGGACTGGCCAGCGGCCGGGTCGCCGCCGGTACTGACCGCGATTTAGGCTACGTCACAGAACGCCTGAACGCGTGTTCTATTCCTTCGCGATGCGCTAGACTTCGATCGTGCCCCAGGATCAGCTCGTCGTGCGTGGAGCGCGCGAGCACAACCTCAAGAACATCGACGTGGCGTTCCCGCGCGACCGGCTCGTGGTCATCACCGGCCTCTCCGGCAGCGGCAAGTCCAGCCTGGCCTTCGACACGATCTACGCGGAGGGCCAGCGCCGCTACGTCGAGAGCCTGAGCGCCTACGCACGCCAGTTCCTCGGTCAGATGGAGAAGCCGGACGTCGATCAGATCGACGGGCTCTCGCCGGCCATCTCGATCGATCAGAAGGGCGCGTCGAGGAATCCGCGCTCCACGGTCGGTACGGTCACCGAGATCTACGACCACCTTCGCCTGCTGTTCGCCCGGATCGGCGTGCCACACTGCCCGAACGGCCACGCGATCGAACGCCAGACGGTCCAGCAGATCGTGGACCAGGTCCTCGCTCTGCCGGAGGGGACGCGGCTGCTCGTCCTGGCGCCGCTGATCAAGGATCGCAAGACGGAAGGCGACCGGGTCTTCGATGGCGCGCGGCGCCAGGGTTTCGTCCGCGTCCGGGTAGATGGTGAGATGGTCGACATCACGGATGCGCCCAGGCTCGACAAGTACAAGCGTCATTCGATCGAGGTCATCGTCGACCGCTACGTCGTGCGCCACGCGGAGGCGCCCGACGGCGCCGAGCGAACGGCGGATGGCCGGCCGATCGATCCGGAAACGGGCACGGTCATCCCGGACCCAGATGCGAGCCGGCTCGCCGATTCGGTCGAGACCGCACTGCGCCTCGGCGAGGGCGAGGTCCTCATCGCGCCAGCCCCGCGCGACGACGAGGCGCCGAGCTTCGAGGAGCGTCGCTACAGCGAGAAGTACAGCTGCCCGTACGACGGCTTCACCGTCGACGAGCTCGAGCCTCGCAGCTTCTCGTTCAATTCGCCCCACGGCGCCTGCCCAGCCTGCACCGGCCTCGGAACCAAGCTCGAGATCGATCCCGGCCTGGTCATCCCGGACCGCGCCAAGAGCCTGGCGGCCGGCGCCCTTGTGCCATGGGCAAAGATGCCGACCGACGCGTCGTGGCGCTTGAAGATCCTCGAGGCGATCTGCGCTTCCCACGGTTGGGACTTCACGGCGCCCGTGCGCGACCTGCCAACCGAGGCGATCGAGTACGTCCTCCGAGCGGCCAAGGAGGAGAAGGTCGTCGTCCGCTACCGCCACGAACGCGGCGAGAACACCTATAACGCCACCTTCGAGGGCGTCGTCACGAACCTCGAGCGACGCTACCGGGAGACGGACTCGGACTACATCAAGACCGAGCTCGAAAAGTACATGGTCACCCGGCCCTGCCCCGTGTGCGGCGGCAAGCGGCTGCGACCGGAGATCCTCGGCGTCACGATCGGCGATCGCAACGTCTGGGACGTCTCCACGCTCTCGATCACGGACGCGCTGCGCTGGGCGACTGGGCTGGACCGGACCCTGACCGAGCGCGAGCGGACGATCGCTCGCCAGCTGCTCAAGGAGATCGTTGCCCGTCTCGGCTTCCTCGTGGACGTCGGGCTGGACTATCTGACCCTCGATCGGACGAGCGTCACCCTGTCCGGGGGTGAGGCCCAGCGAATTCGGCTGGCGACCCAGATCGGGACGACGCTGATGGGCGTCCTCTACATCCTGGACGAGCCATCGATCGGGCTTCATCAACGTGACAACGCCAAGCTCATCGCGACGCTGACTCGGCTGCGCGACCTGGGCAACACGGTGCTCGTGGTCGAGCATGACGAGGAGACGATCCGAACCGCCGACTGGGTCGTGGACATCGGGCCTGGGGCGGGCGAGCACGGCGGCGAGATCATCGCCAATGGGCCGCTGGAGGTCGTCCTGGCCGAGCCGCGCTCGATCACCGGTGCGTTCCTGCGGGGCGAGCGGTCCGTGCCGCTGCCGGCGACTCGGCGGCGGGGCAACGGCAAGGCCCTGGTGGTCCGCGGCGCCCGCCAGCACAACCTGCGCAACGTGGATCTGCGCGTTCCGCTCGGCACCTTCGTGGTCGTGACCGGCGTCTCGGGGAGCGGCAAGAGCACGCTGGTGACGGACGTCCTGTATCGCGGGCTCGCCAGGGAGCTGAACGGATCCCGCGAGCCGGTCGGCGCCCACGACGCGCTCCTGGGGGCCGACCAGATCGACAAGATCATCGAGATCGACCAGAGCCCGATCGGTCGCACGCCGAGGTCCAACCCGGCGACCTACGTCGGCCTCTTCACGCCGATTCGGGAACTGTTTGCCGGCGTCCCCGAGTCGCGCGTTCGCGGCTACACCCCGGGGCGGTTCAGCTTCAACGTCAAGGGCGGCCGCTGCGAGCACTGCAAGGGTGACGGCATCCTCAAGCTCGAGATGCAGTTCCTGCCCGACGTCTACGTCTCCTGTGAGGTCTGCCACGGAAAGCGGTACAACCGCGAAGCGCTGGAGATCCACTACAAGGGAAAGTCCATCGCGGACGTGCTGGAGATGACGATCGCGGAGGCGCTCGACTTCTTCTCGGCCGTCCCGAACGTGCGTGCCAAGCTCCAGACACTCAACGACGTCGGGCTCGGCTACGTCCATCTCGGCCAGCCGGCCACGACCCTGTCGGGCGGCGAGGCCCAGCGAGTCAAGCTCTCCACCGAGCTGTCACGGCGGGCCACCGGACGGACCTTCTACGTGCTGGATGAGCCGACGACGGGTCTCCACTTCGCGGACGTCGAGAAGCTCCTCCAGGTCCTCCACCGGCTCGTCGATGCGGGCAATACGGTGATGGTTATCGAGCACAACCTCGACGTCATCAAGACCGCCGACTGGATCGTCGATCTCGGGCCCGAAGGAGGCGAGCGAGGCGGCCGGATCATCGCGGAAGGGACCCCCGAGCAGGTGGCGAAGGCGCGCGATTCGGCGACCGGTGAGTACCTCGCCCGCGTACTGCGGGGCGAGCCGCTGGTGCCGCTCTCCGACGTCACCTTCGCCGAGGAAGCGGGTCGCGGTCCGTTGCGCAACGGGAACGGGCGGTCACGAGCGCCGGTGGCAATCGCGGCGCGGAAGCGAGCGAGCGCAGCTCGGGCTGGCTGAGCGGTCGGGGCGCGCGTACCATCGCGCCATGCCGGACATTGACTTCGCCTTTCTTGCCGACGCCGCCGAGACGGTGCCCGGGCAGAAGTTCCACGTCCTGGGCGGCGGGGTCGCCCGGATCGGAGGACGCCGGTTCCCGCTTCGCCATCCGCATCTGGCCCTGGTGATCGGGCTCCAGGTGACGGCGCCCGAGACCGATCGCGAACACGAGATCCGATTCGTCCTGCTCGACCCGGACGGCGGCGAGGTCGCCGGCGCGACCGGCAGCCTCTCAGCGCGCAGCCAGCGCGACGGCCGCGATGCGGTCCTGACCTTCTCGATCGATCTGTGGAACCTGACCTTCCCGGCACCAGGGGACTATTCGTTCCGGATCCTGGTCAACGGTTCCGAGCGAAAGCGGCTCCCGCTGCTGCTGCTCAAGCCCGCGGATCTCGCGAACGGTGGCGCTGACGGGATGGGCACGAAGCCGGCGGATGACTGACGGTCAAGCCCAGCGGCCGGCCGCGAAGCTCGCGGCGCGGCACGAACGACCACTCATCGACGAAGCCGCCCTCCTCGCAGCACGGCACGCCGATCGGCTCCTCGCCGAGGCCCGCGCTCGGGGCCTCACCCGCTGGGCCGCCTATCTCGACCCACTGCCGGACCGCCTGCGAGACGACGAGCCCGGTGCGCTCCGAGCGACGGCGCTCCGCTGCCGGGCCGCCTATGGCGTCAAGGATTCGCTGCGAGATGTCCTGCCTGCCGAGCTGACCGAGCCGTTCCTCGACTCGATCGACCGCCTGCTCCGCGAGATCAACCGCGAGGCGCACCGGAGTCGAGGCTGAGCCCCAGCTCATCCGAGCTGAACGCCTCGAGCAGGAATGGGGAGGGGACTGCCGGGTCGTACAGGAGCGTCAGCGTGCGCCGCGCGCGGGTCCATGCGACGTAGGCGAGGCGGCGCTCCTCCTCGTACGCCCGGACGGGATCGTCAGCCTCGCTGACCGTTCGCCCGCTCGGGAAGCGGCCGACCTCCATGCCCAGGACCACGACATGATCGAACTCGAGGCCCTTGGTCGAGTGGGCCGTCGCCAGGGTCAGGTTCGCGTCGTCTCGACGGAGCTCGGCCAGTCGCGATCGGGCAGCCTGGACGACGGCCGCGAAGTCGGCCAGGGTCGCGCGCCCAACTGCCCAGCCGAGAAGCGCCGTTGCGAGGTCGCGGTCCGCCGAGCCGCTATCCGTCGTCCCCCGGACACGCCCGAGGGTGACCAGCAACGGCTCGCCGGGCCGGGCCGTGGTCCGGGCGCGCTCGAGCAGCACGTCCAGCAACGGCGAGTCGAGGAGCAGCTCGATTCGAGGCGCGCGAAACGGGAGCCCGAGGTCGAGGGCCACGACCACGGCCGGCAAGAGCTCACGGTTGGTTCGGGCGAGCACCGCGCGGGTCGAGCCGTCGTCGGGCCACGTCTGGACGGCGCGCGTCAGGCGAACCGTTTCGTCCGACGCGTCGGCCGCCAGGACGAGCGTCCCAGAAGCCGCCGGGCCGGCTCGGATCCGTTTGGCGAACCGCTCGCTGTTGTGCTCGACCAACCGGACGGCGCGCTCGACGACCTGGCGTGGGCAGCGGTAGTTGACCTCGAGATCGACCCTGCGCAAGCCAGGCAGATGTTCGGCCAGTTCCAGGATCCGCCGGACGTCGGCCAGCCGCCAGCCGTAGATCGACTGGTCGTCGTCGCCGACGAGGAAGATCCGGTTCGCGGGTGCAGCGAGCAGCAACGCCAGTCGAAGCTGCGCCCGATCGACGTCCTGGACCTCGTCCACGAGCAGCTCTCGGCATCGTTCGCGCCAACGGCGGAGCAGGGCCTCGTCGCCCTCGAGCCTTTCGATCGCACGGAGAATGAGGTCGTCGAAGTCGAGCCCGCCGGTCGCGGCGACGGCCGCCTCATAGGCTACGTACGCCTTCGCGAACGGGCCAGCCTCGGGATCGGCCGCGACGTCAGCCGCCGGGACCGCCAGCTCCACCTTCAACCTGGAGATCAGCGTGTCGAGTCGCAGGAGGGTCGGCTCGTCGGCCCACGGAGTCACTTCGCGCAGCAGCGCCGGCCGATCGGCGAGCGGCTCGACCGGAACGGCGGCGTCGCGCAGGATCTCCCGACCAAGCGCGTGGAAGGTTCGGACAAGCACCGCGCCGGGCTCGACGCCGAGCGGAGCGACGGCCGCGTCGAGTCGTTCGGTCATCTCGAGCGCCGCCCGTTTGTTGAAGGTGATCGCGCGAATCGCCTCGGGTGGGGTGCCGGTGGCGATGAGCCAGGCCGCCCGAGCAACGAGCGTGGTGGTCTTGCCAGAGCCGGCCGGCGCAATGCACAACGACGGACCGGATGGTGCCGTAGCCGCCGCTCGCTGATCGGGTGCCAGGCGCGCCAACCGCTCGGCGACCGCCGGGTGGAGGTCCATGGGTGAAGTCTCGCCACCGGGCCTTACCAGGCGATTGCAGTTTCGCCGTACGATCGTGTCGTGACTCCCGAGCTCGAATCCGCCCTCGCCAAGCTTCCCGACAAGCCGGGGGTCTACCTGATGAGGGACGCCCACGGCGACGTGGTCTACGTCGGCAAGGCGCAGAGCCTGAAGAATCGCGTTCGGTCGTACTGGCAGAAACAGACGCCCGCCGGCGAGATTCATCGAATCCGCAGCGTCATCGATCGGGTCGTCGACGTCGAGGTGACCCAGACCGACTCGGTCTCGGAGGCGCTCCTGCTCGAGGCCAACCTGATCAAGCGTTTCCGGCCGCGCTTCAACGTCCGGCTCAAGGACGACAAGAGCTACCCGTACATCAAGGTCACCCTCGGCGACGACTTCCCGCGCATCGAGCGGACGCGCAAGCTGGTCAACGATGGGAGCCGCTACTTCGGTCCGTACGCTTCGGCCTCGAGCGTCGACGAATCGATGAACCTGGTCCGCCGCCTCTTCCCGTTCCGGACCTGCACGATCGAAATCAAGGACGGCGAGCGCGCCCTCCAACGGCCGTGCCTGCTCTACCACATCAAGCGCTGCCAGGGCCCGTGCATCCAGGCGATCTCGAAGGACGCCTACCGGGCCGACATCGAACAGGTGGGGCTCTTCCTGGAGGGTCGCCAGGAGACCCTGGTCAAGGCACTCCAGCGGGAGATGACCAGCGCCGGCGAGCGCACCGAGTACGAGCGGGCGGGGTCACTGCGTGACAAGATCCGGGCGATCGAGCGGACGATGGAGAGCCAGAAGATGGCCGCCTTCGCCCGGACGGAGCTGGATCTCGTGGGCCTCGCCCGTCAGGACAACCAGGCGGCGATCCAGCTGTTCGTCATCCGTGACGGCAAGCTGATCGGCCGCGATGTCTTTCTGCTCGACGCTGTGCGCGAGGCGACTGACGACGAGGTGCTGACCAGCTTCCTTGAGCAGTATTACGCGCGCGCCGGATCGATCCCACGCGAGGTTTATCTGCCCTCGGCGACCGCCGACCTGGCGGACCTGGAAGCCTTCCTGGCCGAGCGGCGCGGCGGACCCGTGCACCTCCGCGTCCCGCGGCGTGGCGACAAGCGCGAGCTGCTCGCTCTGGCGACGCGCAACGCCGCGGAGACGCTCGCTCGAGAGCAGGCCCGCTGGCTGGCCGATCAGGGCAAGACCCTGGCCGCCCTCGAGGAGCTCGCCGAAGCCCTCGAGCTGCCCGCCGCACCGCTCCGCATCGAGTGCTACGACATCAGCAACTTCCAGGGCAGCGAATCGGTCGCCAGCATGGTCGTCTTCGAAGACGGCAAGCCGCGCTCGGGCGAGTATCGGCGATTCCGGATCAAGACAGTCAGCGGGCCGAACGACTTCGCCAGCCATCAGGAAGTCCTGCTTCGCCGCTTCCGCTCGGTCCGAACGGGCGAAGAGGGGAGCGAGGAGGAGCGACGTTGGGCGATGCCGGACCTCGTCATCGTCGACGGCGGCAAGGGCCAGGTCAGCGCGGCCAAGGAGACGCTCGACGAGCTCGGCCTGCACGATCTGCCGCTGGCCGGCCTGGCCAAGGAACGCGAGGAGCTGTTCCTGCCCGACCGCGCCGGCCCGGTCGTCCTACCGGCGACGTCACCGGCCCTCTACCTAGTCCAGCGGCTGCGCGACGAGGCGCACCGCTTCGCCATCACCTACCACCGCAGCTTGCGAGCCAAGCGGAGCATCCGCTCCGCCTTTGACGACTTGCCGGGGGTCGGACCGAAACGCAAGCGGGAGCTGCTCAAGGTGTTCGGTTCGATCAAGCGCGTTCGTGATGCGCCGGTCGAGCAGATCGCCGCGGTCCCCGGCATCGGTCCCGCGCTGGCGACGAGGATCAAGGCGACGCTCGACGCCTGACGGGTGCCGTCCCTATCGGGGGCGGGGCGGTAGGCGGGCGTTCCGTGTAACATCCCGCCTCGATGCGTAAAGCCGGTCCCGTTCTCATCCTGATCATCGGCGTGCTCGCCCTGTTCGTGGACTTCCTCCCCGGGCTGGCAGTGCCGGATACCCAGAGCCCCGACGGCAGCTGGCGACCGATCGTCACCAAGCTCGGGCTCGACCTCGAAGGCGGTCTGCGGGTCGAATACCAGGCGCAGCCGGTCGAGGGCAAGCAACCGAGTACCGGGGATATGGCGATCATCAAGGACATCGTCGAGCGCCGGGTCAACGGGACGGGCGTTTCCGAGCCCGTGGTCGTCACCCAGGGTAGTGATCGCGTCGTCGTGGAGCTGCCTGGCGTCACGGATCCTGACTCGGTCCGCCGGCTGGTCGGCCAGACCGGCCGCCTGGACTTCGTTCCGCTCGGCCAGACGACGGCCCAGGAAGGTCAGATCCTGGACCTCAAGACCACCCCTCCGCTGTTCAGCGGCGATCAGGTTCAGTCGGCGACCGTCGGCCAGGACCAGAACGGCCGTCCGGCCGTCGACTTCGTTCTGAAGGGCGACGGGGCGAAGCTGTTCGGCGATTACACCGCGCAGCATGTCAACGACTACTTCGCGATCACCCTCGATTCGTCAGTCATCTCGGCGCCGGTCATCAAGAACTCGATCCCCAACGGCCAGGTCCAGATCAGCGGTGGCGGACTGGCCGGGTTCAGCGCGAAGGCCGCCACGGACCTGGTCACCGTCCTGAAGTTCGGCTCGCTGCCGTTCCCGATCAAGGAGCTGTCGAGCGAGCAGATCAGCGCCACTCTTGGCAGTCAGTTCCTGGCCCAAAGCCTGCTGGCGGGCCTCATCGGGATCGCCCTGGTCGTCTCATTCATGATCGCCTACTACCGCCTGACCGGCCTCGTGGCGAGCTTCGCGCTCGTCTATTACACGCTCGTGATGTACGCCATCTTCCGCCTCGTCCCGGTCACCCTGACCCTCGCGGGTGTGGCAGGTTTCGTGCTCTCGGTGGGCATGGCGGTGGACGCCAACATCCTGATCTTCGAGCGGATGAAGGAGGAGCTGCGCCTCGGCAAGTCGCTGCCGTCGGCGGTCGAAGCCGGCTTCAACCGGGCCTGGAACTCGATCCTGGATTCGAACGTGTCGAGCCTGATCACCGCGACGATCCTGTACCTCTTCGGCTCGTCGGTGATCCGCGGCTTCGCGCTCGTGCTGATCATTGGCGTCCTGGTCTCGATGTTCAGCGCCATCGTCGTGACCCGGACGATCCTGCGAGTGGTCGTACGCCAGTCCTGGGCCCGAGCGTCGTCTCGCTACGGGATGCGCGACGAGGAGTTCGTCGCCGTGGGAGCCCGGCCGTCGGTTCGGCGCGAGGCGCGCGCGCGTGTTTGACGTCATCGGCAAGCGTCGTTGGTTCTATCTCTTCTCACTGATCGTGACCATCCCGGGCCTCTTCTTCATCCTCCTGACGCCGACCACCGACGCCGGCCTGCAATTCACGATCGACTACACCGGCGGGACGAGGTGGGAGATCCGCTTCGAGAGCCCGGCGGTGACGCCCGACGAGGTCGAGGCGGTCTTCGCCAGCCAGGGCCTCGAGGCGACCGCGATCACGACCGGTTCGGGCTTCATCGAGATCAAGACCGAGCAGATCGTGGGGCTCCAGGAGAACGAGCCGGCGGCGACACCGGTCGCCACCCTGGCGCCGAGCGGCGAGTCGGCGGCTCCGTCGGGGAGCGCCGGGGCCAGCGCCAGCGCGGTCGCGAGCGCCAGCGCCGGGGCCACCGCCAGCGCAGGTCCTAGCCCATCGGCATCAGCGTCGGCATCGGCGGCGCCGTCCGCCTCGCCGTCGCCATCGGCCGGAGCGATCGGCAACACCCAGATCCCGACCCAGGGCAAGCTCGGCGAGGTCGCCGCGGCATTGCAGCAGGAGCTCGGCCCGATCGCCGAGCAACGCAGCCTGACCACCATCGGCGCGGTCGTCAGCTCGGATCTGATCAGTCAGGCGATCGTGCTCATCCTGGTCGGCTCCGTCGGGATCCTGCTCTGGATCACCTTCCGCTTCCACGACGTGAAGTTCGGGGTGGCCGCACTCATCGCGCTCGTCCACGACGTGATCGTGGTCGTCGGCACCTTCGCCATCCTTGGCACCTTCTTACGGGTCGAGATCGACGCCCTGTTCGTGACCGCGATGCTGACCGTCATCGGCTTTAGCGTGCACGACACGATCGTCGTCTTCGACCGCGTCCGCGAGAACAAGGCCCGCCATGCGGGCGAACCGTTCGAGGCGATCGTCAACCACTCGGTGCTGCAGACGTTCGGCCGGTCGATCATGACCAGCCTGACCGTCGTGCTGACCCTCCTGGCGCTGCTCCTGTTCGGCGGGTCGGCCATCAGCGACTTCATCCTGGCCCTGTTGGTCGGGATCATCTCGGGGACCTACTCGTCGATCTTCGTGGCCAGTCCGCTGCTCGTCGACTGGCAGCTCTGGGACGATCGCCGGCATGGTCGTCTGGCCGCCACCCGCGCCCCGCGGGTCCGACGCTCGACATCCTGAGATCGCCGACGCCGGCGGCCGGTAAGCCCTGGTGAAGCGGGACGTGGCATCCTGAACGCCATGGTCGAGGCCCGCTTCCGCTGGAAGTTCCCGGAGGTCGCCGCCCTCCCGGCGGGTCTGGCCATCGCCGCCGAACGGGCTGGCGTCTCGCCCCGGCTCGCCAGGTTGCTCGCCGACCGCGGCGTGCGGACTGGCGACGATCTGGTCGCCTGGTTCGGTGAGCCGCTGGCCGGTCTTCACGATCCGGCGCGGCTGCCCGACGCCGACCTCCTGCTCGACCGGTTGCAGCGGGCGCGCGACGCCGGCGAGCGCGTCCAGGTCTTTGGCGACTTCGATGCCGACGGGCTGACCGGCCTGACGATCCTGACCCTGGCCCTGCGCCGCTTCGGGGTGGAGGTCGTCCCATACGTCCCGAGTCGTCTCGACGAGGGTCATGGCCTGTCGCGCGCGGCGCTGGATGCGGCGAAGGCGGACGGCGCCACGCTCATCGTGACGGTGGACTGTGGGACCACCAGTCACGCGGAGATCGCGGCCGCCAACGATCGCGGCCTGGACGTCATCGTGACCGACCATCACCGCGTCCCCGAGGCCTTGCCGCCCGCCCTTGCCGTGGTCAATCCCCATCGACCCGACGCCACCTATCCGGATCGCCGGCTGGCCGGGAGTGGCGTGGCCTTCAAGATTGCGCAACTGCTCCTCGCCGAGCTGCCCGGCGGTCCGGAGCTGGCCCTGGATCTCGCCGACCTGGCGACGATCGGCACGGTCGCCGACGTGGCGCCCGTCGTTGGCGAGAACCGGGCGATCGCCAGGCTGGGACTCGATCGCCTTCGACGAAACCCTCGACCTGGCATCGCGGCGCTGCTGGAACGTGCCAGGATCGACCCGTCGGCGATCGACCTCGACACGGTCTCGTTCGCGCTCGCGCCCCGTCTGAACGCGGCCGGCCGAATGGGAGAGGCCCTCGAGGCCGCCCGACTGCTGCTGGCCGACGACCCGACCGAGGCCGGCCTTCACGCGGATCGTCTCGAAGCCGCCAACCTCGCGCGGCGAGATCTGACCAGAACGGTCGTGGCCGAGGCTCGGGCGATGGTGGCTGCCTCACCGGGGGCGGCCGCCAGCATCGTTCGCGGGCCGTGGAGCGTGGGGATCGTCGGGCTGGTCGCCGCACGCCTGGTGGAGGACGACGGGCGACCGGCCGTGGTCGGCGCGGAGCTCGGGGAGACGGTGCGGGCGTCGTGCCGAAGCGATGGGGCGCTGGATCTGGGCGCGACGCTCGAACGCTGTGGGGACCTGTTCACCCGGTTCGGCGGGCATGCCGGTGCGGCCGGCTTCGAGCTGCCGACCGACCGTTGGGACGCGTTCCGCGAGCGCTTCCGCGTCCTGGCGGCGGAGGCGGAGCCACCCGATCCACGCGTCTCCATCGCGATTGACCTGGCGCTCCCGGCGAGCGACGTCGATTACGGCCTCTACCGGGAGCTTGCCGGTCTCGCGCCATGTGGTCCGGGAAACGCCGTGGCCTCCGTGGCGGTTCTGGGACTGACCGTGACCAGGGTCCGAGCTGCTGCCGGGGGCCACAGCCAGCTCACCCTGCGACGCGAGCGCGACGTGCTAGACGGCATCGCCTTCGGCCGCCCGGACATTGCCGAGGTCGTTAGCGAGGGTGACCGGCTCGACGTCGTCGCACGGCTGACGAGCCGGCGGTTCGGTGGCTTCGAATCGCTCCAGCTCGACATTCGCGACGTGGCCACGTCCGGAAGTCACGCGGAGGCCGCAACGATCCTCGAGGGGCATGGCGAGCCGGCCGCCCTGGTCGGCGGCGCCCGATGAACCGGGCCAGCGCCCGCAGGCCCCGAGTCCGCGACCCCTACAGCCTCCTGCCGGACCGATCGTGGCTGGCGCCCGCCATCTCGGTCGCGGGCCTGGCAGTCGTGGCGGCCGCGACGCTCAGCCTGCTCGGCGGCACGATCCCGTTCATCGGCGGCTCCGGCAACGCCAACCTGGGAGGTGGTGGCGCGACCCGGACAGCCGCGCCATCCAATGTCGTTGTCGTTCCGGAGGTCACGTTCCCCGGTTCCATCATCTATGCGAAGGCCGGCAACATCTGGATCCAGCGCGGACGAGACGTCCGCCAGCTGACGACCGGCGGCCGGGATTCGATGCCCTCGTGGTCGTCGGACGGCAAGTCCGTCTACTTCATTCGGACGACCGACGCCGTGGGCCTCTGGCCGGCTCAGGGCGTCGAGCGGCACTATCAGGAGACGATCCCCGCGATCGTGCGGGTCGACGTGAACGAGGCCGGCGAGCCCGAGCTGATCCTGAGCGCGACCATCAACACGAACGGGCGATCATGGTTCTCGTGGATCCGCCAGCCGGTCGTTTCGCCAGACGGCAAGACCATCGCCATGGTCTCGGACGGTCCGGACCCGACGACGAGCGACGTGGTCCTGCAGCTCTACGACCTGACGACCAGGAAGCGAACCGTGCCGCAGGTCTCGGAGTCGGCACCACTCGGCCATCAGGATCCGGCCTGGCGCGCCGACGGCACCTTCCTGCTGTATGTCCGGAATGGACGCGAGGGAGCTCGCGGCGCACCGGAGATCTTCCGCTGGGACGTGGCCCAGGGGAAGGCCACGCAGGTGACCGGTCCGGGTTACCTCGAGCCGTCCTACTCACCGGACGGCAAATACATCGCGGCCACCCGAACCAGCAGCTTTGGCAATGACGTGGTCATCCTCGACGCGGCGCACGGCCGTGAGCTGCTGCGCGTGACCAGCGACGATGCGTCGTGGGCGCCGGTCTGGTCTCCCGCCGGCGACGCCATCGCGTTCCTTCACATCGACGGCCAGATCGTCGACCTGAAGCTGGCCGAGCTCGGCGGATCCGGTCCCGACTGGACGGTCACCGACACGCTCGATCTGACCCAGGTCTCGGGCTTGGACGGAGGGTCGCGACCGGCCTGGTATATCCCGCCGGATGAGCTGCCCGCGACTCCCGCGCCGACGATCGCGCCGAGCCCCAGCGCGAGCGCGGCGGCAGGCGGGTAGGTGACGCCGTGAGCGACGCCTATCTCGATCGGCTCGCGGCACGCTCAGCTGCGGTCGGCAGCGTCATGTGCCTCGGGCTCGACCCCGACCCGACCGCGCTCCCGGACGGGTTCTCGCCGGATCTCGCGGGTGTCCATCGGTTCGCCCTGCTGCTGGTCGAGGCCGCCGCGCCGTACGCCGCGGCGATCAAGCCAAACCTTGCCTTCTTCGAGGCATTCGGGTCCGATGGGATGGCGGTCCTCGAGCGGATCCGCCGCACCATTCCGCGCGACCTGCCGCTCCTGGTCGACGGCAAGCGCGGCGATATCGGTTCGACGGCGGCGCGCCAGGCCGCAGCCCTGTTCGACAGGCTCGGGGCGGATGCCGTCACCGTGAACCCGTACCTGGGGGGCGAGGCGGTGGCGCCCCTGCTCCAACGAGAGGACCGGTTCGCCTACATCCTGTGCCGGACCTCCAACCCGGGTGCCGGCGAGCTTCAAGGCCTGAGCGTGGCCGCCGATCCCGGCATGGGCGCTCCAGCCGAGCCGCTCTACCTGCGGGTCGCCCGCCTGGTGTCGGGCTGGGGCCCGGGCGGCACGATTGGCCTGGTCGCCGGCGCGACGGCCCCGGCCGAGCTCGCGGCCATCCGCGCCGTCGCGCCTGGCTTGCCCTTCCTCGTGCCGGGGATCGGGGTCCAGGGCGGGGAGCTGGGTCCGGTCCTCGCCAACGGCCCAGCGACCGCCTCGCCGGGTGCCGGCCGGCCCGGCCACGGTCTCCTGGTGAACGTGTCGCGCGGGATCGCCGCGGCAGGCCTTGGGGCGCCGACAGCAGGTGGTCCAGCGGACCTCGGCGAGCGGATTGCAGGAGCGGCCCGCGACTGGGCCCTGCGACTCCCTGTGCTACCCTAGCCCGCGCACAGACGGCCCGCCGCGCGCCCTGGCGTGCGCATCCGAGCGGGTCCAGATCTCAGGAGCAACCAACGGCCATGCCTACACCCGGACCCCTCGAGCTGGTCATCATCCTTGTGATCGCACTCCTGATCCTCGGCCCCGGCAAGCTGCCGGAGGTCGGATCGGCACTCGGCAAGAGCATCCGCGAGTTCCGCAAGGCCTCGGCCGATGTCCAGGACGCAGTCAAAGTCAACGTGGATACCTCGGCGCTGCCCGCGCCAGCCGCTGCGGCCCCGGCTCCGGCCGCTCCTGCGGCCGTGGCTGAGCCCGCTCCCGCGGTCACGTCGCCAGCCACCGATCCGACCACGATCGCCAAGTAGCCGGCGCGGCCCTCGCCCACGATGGCTGACGCCGAGACGCTGCGCGAGACCGGCGTACCGGCACTCCCCGCGACCCCAGGGCCGCAGGCGAGCCCGCCCGGCGTGGCCGCGTCGCCCGACGACACGGTCATGTCGCTCATGGATCATCTCGGGGAGCTGCGGACGCGGCTCTTCCGATCGATCCTGGCGGTCGTCGCCGGCTCGGTCGTCGGGTTCTACTTCGCGACGCCGATCCGGAACTTCCTGCTCCAGCCGCTCCCGAATCATACTGTCCAGGTGCTGGGGATCGGCGATGCATTCGTCATCCAGCTCAAGATCGCCATGGTCGTTGGCGTGATCCTGGCCATGCCGATCCTGCTCTATCAGCTCTGGGCGTTCATCGCACCCGGGCTGACCCCAAACGAGCGCAAGGTCGTCCGGCCGTGGATCCCGATGGCCCTGGTCTTCTTCGGGCTTGGCGTCGTCATCGCATACATCGTCCTGCCGTTCGCCATCCAGTTCCTGTTCAGCTTCACGGACGATCAGCTGGTGGCGCAGCCGGCCGCAGGTCCGTACTTCGACTTCGTGACGACGATGTTCCTGGCCTTCGGCCTGGTCATGGAATTTCCGATCCTGCTGGTCGGGCTCTCACGGGTGGGCATTCTCAGCTCCAAGCGCCTCACGTCCTCGCGCCGATTCGTCATCCTGGGGATCTCGATCTTCGCCGCCGTCGCCACGCCCGGCGGCGATCTGGTCAGCCCATTCGTCCTTGGCGGCACGATGTACGTCCTGTTCGAGCTGACCGTCCTGTTCATCCGGCGAAGCGGGCGGTGACCGAGGAGGCCGACGGTCGGCCGGCGACGGATTCGGTAGCAGAACCCGCCGTCGTGATCCTGAGCGGGCTGTCGGGCGGCGGCAAGACCGCGGCAGCCAAGCTCTTCGAAGACCTCGGTTATTCCGTCGTCGACAACCTGCCCGGGGAGCTGCTCCCCGACCTGGCCGAGCTCGTCTCGTCCGACCGGCATCGATTCGCCCGGGTCGCGATCGTCGTCGACGTCCGCGCAGGCGATCCGGCGATCGCGCTGGCCGCGATGCGTGGCGCGCTCGAGGGTCGCGGGATCCGGCCTAGGGTCGTCTTCCTGGACGCTCGCGATGACGTCCTGATCCGACGATTTAGCGAGACGCGCCATCGCCACCCGCTCGAGGACGATCAGGGAATCGCAAGCTCGATCGCGGAGGAGCGGCGGATCCTCGAACCGGTGAGGGCCGATTCGGATGTCGTCGTGGACACCTCCGACCTCTCGCTCCGCCAGCTGAGGGAGCGGCTCTTCGCCCAGCTGGCAACCGACGTCAGGCCGGACCAGCTGGCCATCCAGTTCATCAGCTTCGGCTACAAGTTCGGGGTGCCGCTGGAATCGGACCTGCTGTTCGACGTCCGATTCATGCAGAACCCGTACTACCTCGCCGAGCTGCGTCCGCTCTCCGGCCTGACCGATGAGGTCCGCTCGTTCGTCCTCGGCCAGCCGGTCGCTCAGCGCTACCTCGCCTTCATGCGAGAGTTCCTGGAGTTCGCGATCCCGGCGTACGTCGCCGAGGGCAAGACCCGGCTGACCATCGCGGTCGGCTGTACCGGCGGCTACCACCGCTCGATCGTGGTCGCGGAAGAGCTGGCGGCGTGGCTGCGCGAGCGCGACCTCGGGCCGGTCGCGGTCTTTCATCGGGAGCTCGATCGGACGTGAATCTCCGCCGCTGGCTTGCTCCCGGGATCGGGATCAAGCGCTGGCTGGTCGTGCTCTTCGCGGGCCTCCTCCTGCTCGCCCTCGCATTCGCCCATTTCCTGCGCCAGATCACCCATGACCTGGCCCCCGACGGGCTGGCCGGCACGGTCATCGATGGTCTTACCCTCCAGTTTCTGCCGCTGGCGTTGCGTGGGTTGATCGCCGGATCGGCAGGGGCTGTCCTGGTGGTCTTCGGCGCCTACCGCACGGTCAGAGCGCTGATGGGTCCGCTCCAGAAGGCGGACGACGACCAACCCCTGGTGGAGCTCATCTATCAGAAGCGATTCCTCGCTCGCGGTCCGCGGATCGTTGCGATCGGTGGGGGGACCGGCCTGTCGACCCTGCTCCGCGGCCTCAAGGAGCACACCAGCAACCTGACCGCGATCGTCACCGTGGCGGACGACGGCGGCTCGTCAGGGGTGCTGCGCTCCGGCCTCGGGATTCCGCCGGTTGGCGACATCCGCAACTGCATCGCCGCCCTGGCCGACGCGGAGCCGCTGATGAGCGAGGTCCTCCAGTACCGATTTCCCGACGCGCCAGGCGAGGATGCCCAGGGACTCGCCGGACACGCCCTCGGCAACCTGCTGATTGCGGCGATCACCGCCGTCGAAGGCGGAGACTTCGAGGATGGTGTTCGCCTGGTCAATCGGATCCTCGCCGTCCGCGGTCGGGTCCTGCCGGTGACGGCCACGCCGCTGACGCTGCACGCGCGCCGCTCGGATGGCTCGGTGGTGGACGGCCAATCGCAGATCATGCGAACGACCGGGATCGATCGAGTCTGGCTGAGCCCAGCCGACGTCCAGGCATCGGACGATGCGCTGTCGGCGATCGCCGATGCCGAGCTGATCGTCCTGGGTCCCGGCAGCCTCTACACGAGCCTGCTGCCCAGCCTGCTCATTCCGGCGATCCGGGACGCCGTGCTGGCTGCCGAGGCGCCGCGCGTCTTCGTCTGCAACGTTGCGACACAGGAGGGGGAGACGGCCGGATTCGACCTGGCCGCCCACGTCGAGGCGCTGGTTGCCCACACGGCGCCTGAGCTGATCGACATCGTGCTCGCGAACAACCATTTCGGGGCTCGTACGCCGCCCGACTGGACTGCCGAGCCGGTCAAGCTGCGCTGGCCGCCGGCTGGTATGTCCGCGCCGCGGCTGGTGCTGGACGACGTGGTCGACCCGGCCAATGCCCATCACCACGATCCGGTCCGGCTGGCCAACGCGCTCATCCGCACGCTCGAGAACCAGGGCGGGATCCGCCGCCGGGCCGTCAGCCGGAGCGCCTGAGGTGAGCCGATCCGAGCGCGACCTGGTCACGGCCCTTCGCGATGAGCTCGCGGCCATCGATCCGTCGCGACCGTGCGATCGTGTCGCCGAGGCCGACGGCCTGGGTCCCGGCCCAACCGGGCGCGAAGCATCCGTGGCGCGTCTTGCCGTGCGCCTTCGACGTGCCGCCGAGACGGCGTCGACATCGCCGTTCGACTGGGCCGCCGGCGGCGACCACTGCCGGACGGCCTGGTTGCGCGGCCGGTTCCTTGCTCGTGGATCGCTTAGCCTGGCCGGCGGACGGACGCACCTCGAGTTCGTCGTCCAGCCGGACGACGCTCCGACCCTGGTCAGTCGCCTCGCTGACATCGGCCTGCCGGCGTCGGGGCGCGTACGGCGGGGACGCGGGGTGGTCACCTCGAAGAGCGGTGAGGCGGTCGGGACCTTCCTGCGCCGGATCGGGGCGGCCGGGGCGCTTCTGGAGGTCGAGGCGCGACAGGTCTCGCGCGCGCTGCGAGGCGAGCTCAACCGCGTCCTGAACGCGGAGTCGGCAAACCTGCAGCGGGCAGTCAGTGCAGCCGGACGCCAGCTCGATGCGATCGCCGTGCTCGACGCGGATGGGCGCCTGGCCATCCAGCCGCCCAACGTCCGCCTGGTCGCCGATGCGCGACGCGCCACGCCCGAGGCGAGCCTTGCCGATCTCGCTGAGCGTCTTGGAGCGCACCGTTCGGCCGTTCAACGGGCGCTCGAGCGCCTCGAACGGCTGGCACTGGACGACGATCGCGGTCACGCGGTGGCATGATTCGATCCATGCGCGAGGTCATCGTCGCCGGGAACTGGAAGATGCATACCACCCCGGCGGATGCCGGCGCGCTCGCCCGCACGATCGCCGCACGGACGCGCGTTCCCGGCGTCGTCCGAGTCCTTTGTCCGCCGTTCACCAGCCTCGCCTCGGTTGGAGCCGCGCTCGCCGACGACGGTTCGGACGTGGGCGTGGGTGCCCAGAACGTCCACCACGAGCTGCACGGTGCATACACCGGAGAGGTCTCGGCACAAATGCTGGCGGGTCTCGCCACCTGGGTGATCGTGGGCCACTCCGAACGACGACGCGACGCGGGCGAGACGGATGAGCTCATCGGGCGAAAGCTGCAGCGCGCGATCGAGGGAGGCCTGCGACCCATCCTGTGCGTCGGCGAGCTGCTGGCCGAGCGGGAGGCGAGCCAGCAGGAGGCGGTCGTCCATCGTCAGCTCCTCGGTGCGCTCCATGACCAGGAGCCTTCCACGCTGGTGGCCGCCGGCCTGGTCATCGCCTATGAACCCGTCTGGGCGATCGGCACGGGCCGGACGGCGAGCGGCCGCGATGCCGCCACGATGGCCATGGCGATCCGCGAAACGCTCGCCGACCTCGGCTTCCCGGAGCGTGGCGAGACCGTTCCCGTCCTCTACGGCGGCAGCGTTACCTCGGCCGCCATCGGCGAGTTCCTGGCTGAACCTGCGATCGACGGCGCACTCGTCGGGGGCGCCTCCTTGAAGCCGGACGAGATGTCGGGAATCGTCGCCCGAGCCGGCCTGACTGCCGCGGCTCGAGGCGGGTCGGTGTGACCCGGGGGTCGCAACGGCGTCCCCGACCGATCGTCCTCGTCGTTCTGGATGGCTTCGGGATCGGCCGCGACCCGTCCACCGACGCCGTCGCCGCCGCACCGATGCCGATCTGGCACGACCTCCTCCGAGAGTGGCCGCATTCGATCCTGCGCGCCTCCGAGGACGCGGTCGGCCTGCCCGCCGGACAGATGGGGAACTCGGAGGTGGGGCACCTCAATCTTGGAGCGGGCCGACCCGTGTTGCAGGACCTGCCGCGGATCGACGCCGCAATCGCGGATGGCAGCTTCGCGACTCGCCCGGCGCTCCTGGCCGCCTGCCGTCGTGCCGCCCGACCGGGGGGGCGCCTCCACCTGATCAGCCTGGTCGGGCCGGGCGGCGTGCACGCCAACGACCGTCACATGGTGGCGGCGGCTCGACTTGCGGCGAGGTCCGGCGTCCCGAGCGTGCGAGTCCATGCCCTGCTCGACGGCCGCGACACACCACCGCGCTCCGCGCTCGAGTTCGTTGCCGACCTCGAGCGGCGCCTGCGTGAGGCCCACCCGGGCGCTCGGATCGCCTCCCTGGGCGGTCGATACTTCGCGATGGATCGAGACCACCGTTGGGATCGCGTCGAGCGCGGCTACGACGCGATCGTCCACGGCGTGGGGGAGGAGGCGGCCAGCCCGACCGGCGCGATCGAGGCCGCCTATGCGCGCGGCGAAAACGACGAGTTCGTGACCCCGACGGTCATCGCCAGAGGCGACGGGACGATCCAACCGGGTGACGCCGTCATCCACTGCAACTTCCGGGCCGATCGAGCGCGCGAGCTGACCCACGCGCTGGTCGACCCGAGCTTCGCGTCGTTTGATCGGACGTCGCCGGCCGGGCGTCCGGCGCCAGACGACCTCCTGGCCGTGACCATGACTGAATACGAGTCCGGACTTCCGGTCCAGGTCGCCTTTCCGCCGGAGCAGGTCAGGTCGCTGGCGCAGGCCTTCTCCGAGGCGGGCTGGCGCCAGCTCCACGTGGCCGAGACCGAGAAATACGCCCACGTGACCTATTTTTTCAACGGCGGCGTCGAGCCACCCTATCCGGGCGAGGACCGCACGCTCATCCCAAGTCTCAAGGTCGCGACCTACGACCTGGCTCCCGAGATGCGTGCGGTCGACATCAGCGATGCCCTCGTGGCGGCGATCGGGTCGGGCGACTACGACTTCATCGTCGCGAATTACGCCAACCCGGACATGGTCGGTCACACCGGGAAGTGGGAGGCGACGCTGGCCGCGCTCGGCGCCATCGACGGCTGTCTCGGTCGGGTGGCCGACGCGGTTCAGCGCGTCGACGACATGGACGCGGCGGCTCCCGGCGCGCTGCTCGCCATCACGGCCGACCACGGCAATGCCGACGAGCTGCGCGATGCGCTCGGCAATGCCGTCACGGCCCACTCGCTCAATCCCGTGCCGTTCGCGCTCATCGGTCGGGCGGCGCGAGGGCTCAGGCTCGGTGATGGCGTGCTCGCCGACGTCGCCCCAACGCTACTCCAGCTGGCGGGGCTGCCGGCCTGGGAGGGGATGACCGGCTCGTCGCTCATCCTGTGATAGCATCCGTCGCCGAAGCGCTGGAGGAAACCGACTCGTGAATCCGCTCCTGGCCATCGGACAGATCCTGGTGAGCATCGCGCTCATCGTCGCTGTCCTGCTGCAGGCCCGCGGAACCGGTCTGTCCGGGACGTTCGGCGGTGACTCCGCGGTCTACCGGAGTCGCCGCGGCGTGGAGCGGCGGCTCTGGCAGTTCACGATCGTCCTGCTCGTCCTGTTCGTGATCTTCTCGCTGGCGTCGTTCGTCTTCGCCCCCGTCGCCGCCTGACGGGTGGCGCGCGGCCAATCGCCGCGAGCGATGCGCCAGAGCGGAACCCGATGACCCGCACCGACAGGTTCGTCGTCGGAACCCTGGTTCTCCTCTTCACGCTCATTGCGGGACTCGTCGGCCTGCCGTCGCTGCTGCCGGCAACCGGCCCCGCGTCGTCCGCCAGGCCGTCGCCATCGGGCCCTGGCTCGATCGAGTCGCGTCCGTATCGAGAGGGGATCGTTGGACATCCGATCTCGATCAGCCCGCTGACCGCGCGCAGCCAGGCAGATCGGGACCTCGTGGCCCTGATCTTCTCCGGGCTGGTTCGAAACGGCCCCGACGGCACGGTCGTACCGGACCTGGCGAAGAGCTGGACGGTCGATTCGACCGGCGCGATCTGGACCTTCGAGCTCAGACCAGACGCCCGCTGGCAGGACGGTGAGCCGGTCACAGCCGAGGACGTGGCGTTCACGATCCGGACCCTCCAGGATCCGGCCTACAGCGGTCCCGCCGCCGGCTCCTGGCAGGACGTGACCGTTCGAACGGTCGGCGCCCAGACCGTGATCTTCACCCTGTCGACGCCGCTCGGAGGCTTCCTCCAGGCGGCGACCCAGCCGATTGCTCCGGCCCATCTCCTGGCGAACGTTCCGGTCGTTCGCCTGGTCGAGGATCCGTTCGGGCAGCGACCGGTCGGGTCCGGACCGTTCGTCCTCGTCCGCCTCGACGCGTCCACGGCCGAGCTGAGCGCGGCGGCCGTCGTGGGGCCGACCGGAGCGCCCACGAACAGCCCACCCCCGGGTGCCACCGACTCGCTGGCGACGCCGGCGCCCACGATGCGTCCGAGCGTCCCGGTCCCGTACCTTGCCGGCATCGAATTCCGGTTCTTCGACGACCCGGACGCCTTGGTGGCCGCCTTTCGTCAGGGCGATCTCGACGCAGCCTCAGGTCTGTCGCCGGCGGCGATCGGCGACCTCGCCACGGCCACAGGATCCCGGATCCTTCGCTATCCGGGATCGACGCTGACCGCCGTGATGTTCAACCTGCGACCCGGCCAGCATGCGTTCGCGACCGCGGCGTTGCGGACGGCGTTGCTCCAGGCCATCGATCGGCCGGCCCTCATCGAGAGCGCCTTCGCGATGGCCGCCAGCGCCGCGTCGGGGCTGATTCCGTCGTCGTCGGTCCTGTTCGATCCGGGGGCCGCCGAAGCGGTGGCCTACGACCCGGCGGCAGCTCAGAAGGCGCTCAAGGCAGCGGGCTGGACGAAGGTCGACAACGCGTGGCGACGGCCGAGCTTCAAGAAGCCGTTCACCTTCGACCTGCTCAGTCCGGACGCGGCCTCCAACCCGGCCGCTTTCGCCGCCGCCGAGGCAGTCGCGCGCGACTGGAAACGCATCGGTTTGGGGGTCACCCACGTTGCGCTGCCGCCGGCGGAGTTCGTCACTGGCCGGCTGGCCAAGGGCACCTTCAGCGTGGCGGTCGCTGACGTGACGGTCGGGCTCGATCCCGACCTCTATCCGCTCCTCGCCTCGAGCCAGACCTTGACCGGTGGCTCGAATGTTGTCGGGCTGCAGGATCCGGTGCTCGACACGTTGCTTGTCGCGGCCCGAAAGCCGGGGACCGCGGCGGCTCGGATCGCCGCCTATTCGGCCCTGCAGATCCAACTGGCCAAGGGTCGATACCTCCTCCCGCTGGCGTTCGCCGATGAGTCGATCGTCGTCCGCGACACGCTCACAGGACCGGTTCCGCGCCAGGTCGCCGACCCGTCGGAACGATTTTGGGATGTGCTAACATGGCGCCTCGCCGCTGACCGGTAGGCCGGTGGGGCAGGGTCCGCGCCGAGGTGGCGGAATTGGTAGACGCGCTAGCTTCAGGAGCTAGTGTCCGCAAGGGCGTATGGGTTCAAATCCCTTCCTCGGTACCATCCCCTCGTTCGTGGACGTCTGGTCGTGGCGACACCTGGGCCCAGGTGGCGGAATTGGTATACGCGTACGTTTGAGGGGCGTATGAGGCAACT
>CAYLSK010000019.1:0-23035 GCA_964385975.1 uncultured Anaerolineaceae bacterium
GTCGAAGCGCGCCTTGATCTCGACCAGGACGACGACCTGTTTGCCCCGCTCGGCGGCCCGGATCAGGGACTGGACGAGGGGCGAGTCGCCGGATGTCCGGTAGAGGGTCTGCTTGATCGTCAGGACGTCGGGATCGTCTGCCGCCTGGGTGATGAAGCGCTCGACCGAGCCGGTGAATGACTCGTATGGGTGATGCACCAGGATGTCGCCGGCGCGGATGGCGGCGAAGACGTCGGCCGGTTCGTCCTCGTCGGGAGGGACGAGTCGGGGCGGAGTGACCGGCGTCCAGAAGGGTGGCTTCAGGTCCGGCCGGTCCAGCTCGGCGATCTCCCACAGGCCGGTCAGATCAAGCATCCCGCTGATCTCGTAGCAGTCAGCCTCCTCGAGATCCAGGCCGCGCCACAGCAGGCTCCGAGTGGCGGCCGGCATGGATCGTTCCACCTCGAGGCGGACGGCCTCGCCGAACCGCCGGCGGCGTAGCTCCTCCTCGATCGCCATCAACAGGTCGTCGGCCTCGTCTTCCTCGAGGGCCAGGTCGGCGTTGCGGGTGACCCGGAAGAGGTGGTGCTCCTCGATGATCATGCCGCTGAACAGCGCATCCAGGTTGGCCTCAATGACCTGGTCGATCAGGACGAAGCGCGACGGCTCCACCTTGATCAGGCGGGGCAGGATCTGGGGCACCTTGACCCGTGCGAACCGGCGCTCGCCGCTGTCCGGGTCGCGCAGTCCCACCGCGATCGACAGGCTGAGCGTGGAGATATACGGGAACGGATGACCGGGATCGACGGCCAGCGGCGTGAGGACCGGGAAGATCTCGTCGAGGAACCGCTGGCGAAGGGTCTCGTGATGCTCCGGGATCGCGTCGTAATCGACCAGGTCGATCCCTTCGGCGCGAAGTGACCGGCGGACCGAGACGTAGATCGCTGAGTGGTCGGCGACCAGTCCGAGGACCCGCTCGCGAGTCGCCGAGAGTTGCTCCTCGGCGGTGCGGCCGTCGGGCGAACGAGCGACCTTGCCCGCCTCAACCTGTTGGCGCAGGCCGGCTACCCGGACCTGGAAGAACTCGTCGAGATTGCCGGCGAAGATGGCCAGGAACTTGACCCGCTCCAGGAGTGGATTGCGTTCGTCACGAGCCTCGTGCACCACGCGGTCGTTGAAGTCCAGCCAGGACAGCTCGCGATTGAGATAGGGCATCGGTACGCTGGCGCGCGCACTCCGGCGCGAGCGTGCGCGGACGGTCGCGCGGCTGGGAGCGCCGGATTCGATGGCAGCCATCGGCAGGTATCGGGCTCCTGAAACGTGGTCGCGGTTCGGGCGACCCGGCCGGCGAGAATAGCACGCTCCTCCGCTCAGTCCTCAGCGCGGTAGCGCCGTTCCCCACTCTGCCCGTCGAGCCAGACACGCATCCGGCGCCCGCTCGTCGGGTCGACGAAGACCTCCTCGGTCCGTTGGAAGCGGGTTTCGAGCGGCTCACTCTCCGGTTCGCCGCCGCCCGGCCCACCCGGCAGGCCCGATCGCTCGGCGACCTCCGAGCGATAGCGAAATCGCTCGACGATCGCTGCGGCGATCAGGACCAGCCCGACCACCACCAGCCACACGCCCGAGATCGCCGTCGTGCGGCCGGCCGCTACGCTGGCGACGCCACCGAAGACCAACAGAACGCCGAAGACGACGACCAACCCGCGGCCAATGCTGCCGGACCCGCGCATCGTCAGTCAGCCGTGACCGGCGCCGCCGAAGCGTCCGGCTCGACGACCACGGCGGTCCCGTAGGCCACGATCTCGCTCATCGTCCCGGCCAGCTCGGAGCTGTCGAAGCGCATCGACAGGATCGCGTTCGCGCCGGCCAGGGTGGCGTTCCGGACGAGCCGGTCGAGCGCCTGCCGGCGGGTGTCCTCGAGCATGCTGGTGTACTCGTGGATCTCACCACCGCCGAGCGAGCGCAGGCTGGCCATGACGTTGCCGCCCAGACCGCGGCTGCGGACGACGAGGCCGAAGACCATCCCCTTGGATTCAACGATGCGATGGCCGGCCAGGAACGGAGTCGTGACGACGATCATGTGTGTTCCTCATGGCGGCGGGTGGACTCAGGTGCTCGGCCCGCGCCGCGTCGCGCCGAGCAGTCCGGGCACGGGCAGCGATCGCGCAGCAGGGCGTACGTGTAGTAGCCGGTGTGGTGGCCGTCGCCCCAGGTTGGCGCGATCGCGTAGCCGCCAACCAGGGCGACGTCGACGATGCGGGTCTGCTCGTCGGTCAGGGTGGGAGCACTGTCCAGCCACCCGGGCATGCCGGCCTCGCCCCGGCAGTAGGCGCACGGACAGAGCCAGCGCAGGGTGGCCGTGTCGTAGACCGTCTGGTGGCCGTCGGCCCACCCGATCTCGAGGCGCCCGGCGCCGCGGTCGGCATGGATGGAGGCCGGCGCGATCTGCGCGGTCACCGTGGAGGCTTGGTTCACCTGTCGATGCTACGCCGTTGCGCGATGATGGGCGGCGATGACCGGCAGCCCGATCCTTGACGCCGGAGATGCCCACGCGCGCCCGGCCGAGGAGGTCGCGCGAGCGCTGGGCGTCGATCGAACGGTGGGCCTCGCATCGGACGAGGTGGCCCGACGCGCCGCCACCAGCGGCCCGAATTCGCTGGCACCGGCGGAGCGCGAGTCGGTGCTCCGGATGGTTCGCGAGGCGGCGACCGAGCCGTTCGTCCTCCTGCTCGCGGGAGCGGGGCTCCTGGCCGTCGCCCTGGGCGAGGTCCGCGACGGCCTGCTGGTTCTGGGTGCGCTGATGCCTATCGTCGGCGCCGACGTCGTCACCGAATACCGCGGCGAGCGAGCCCTCGAGGCCCTGCGCGATGCCTCCGCGCCGCGCGCCAGGGTCCGGCGCGATGGCGCGGTGGCCGACGTGGACGCCGCCGGCCTCGTTCCGGGTGACATCGTCCTGCTTCGAGCCGGCGATGTGGTGCCGGCCGATCTCCGCCTGCTCCGGGCGGACCGCGTGCTTCTCGACCGAAGCGCCCTGACGGGCGAGTCCGTGCCAGAACCTGGGAGCGTGGAGGCCGACCCTGCGGGCACATCACTGAACGACCGGTACGCGATCGCATACGCCGGCACGAGCGTCGTCGGCGGCCGGGGCGAGGGGGTCGTCGTCGCGATCGGGGCGGCGTCGGAGGTGGGTCGGATCGCGACCGGGATCGGTACGCGAGGGCGACGTCGATCACCGCTCCAGGCGGAGCTGGACCGCTTGGTCCGGATCCTGCTGGTGGTCGCGATCGCGTTGATCACGATCACGACCGGGCTCGGGTTCGCGCGTGGCCAGCCGGCCGGCGCGAATTTGCTGGCCGGGATCTCCGCGGCCATCGCCGCGATTCCCGAGGAGCCGCCGATCCTGCTTGCCGTGATCCTCGGTCTGGGCGCCTATCGACTGCTCAAGCGCGGCGTCCTGGTCCGCCGCCTGAATGCGGAGGAGACACTGGGCGCGGTCGATCTCATCGTCACCGACAAGACCGGGACGCTGACGCTCAACCGGCTCGACGTCGGGGCCGTGACCAACCTCGCGGGAGCCGTCGACGGGGTGGCGCGTCTCCGGCTCCTCGAGGGGGCACTGCGCGCCGAGGACGACGCGTGGGTCCGAGCAGAGGGAACGGCGCCGGGCTCGTTCACGACGGCGTTGGCGCGGGCCATCGAGGCCGCCGGCGGCGCCTCGACCCTCGATCCGCGCGATCTCCTTGACGCCGAACCGGTCGAGGGTGGCAAGCCGATCTCTCGCACCCGGAGTCGCGGCCCCGACGGGATCGAGGATCTGGCGATCGGTGCCCCTGAGGTCGTCCTCGCCCTCGTGGCGCCATCGCCCCAGCAGCGCGAGGGCTGGCACGACGCGATCGAGTCCAGGGCGGCGACTGGCGAGCGACTGGTCGCCCTCGCTCGACGGGTCGACGGCGAGTCGTGGTCGATGCGGGCCTTGATCGGCTTCGCCGACCCGCTTCGCGAGGGCATTCGCGATGCGTTCGAGGCAGCTCGGGGTGCAGGGATCGGCGTCGTGGTCGTGACCGGCGATCATCCCTCGACGGCGGCCGCCATCGCCGCCGCGGCCGGCCTCGATCGGACGCACGTCGTGGTCGGCGAGACGGTGGCGACCTGGGATGACGCCCGCCTGACCGCCGAGTTGCCGAGTCTCCAGGTGATCGCGCGCTCGACGCCCGAGCAGAAGGAGCGCCTGGTCCGGATCGCGCGGGCCGCCGGACGGACCGTGGCGGTCACCGGCGACGGCGTGAACGACGCCCCGGCGCTCAGTCGCGCGGACGTGGCAGTGGCCATGGGTTCGGGGACGGCCGTCGCCCGCGAGGCGGCGGATCTGGTGCTCGGCGATGACTCTTTCACGACGCTCATGTACGGCCTGGCCGAGGGCCGGCGGATCGTCGACAACGTCCAGAAGGGACTGGTCTTCCTGCTATCGACCCATGTCGCCCTGCTGGGTTTCATCCTGATCGCGACGGTGTACGGGTTTGGTCAGCCGCTGCTGCCGATCCAGATCCTCTGGCTGGAGCTGTTCATCGATCTCTCGACATCCGTCGCCTTCGAGCTGGAGAAGGCCGAGCCGGACCTCATGCGCCGCCCGCCGCGCCGACGGGGTGTCCCGTTGATGACCGGCGATCTGCTTGGGCGCATCGTGGTCGCTGGCGGGTTCAGTGCGATGGCGGCGCTGATCGTGATGGTCACCCATCCCGGGAGCCCTGACCACACTCGCTGGCTCGCCTACACCGTGCTCGTCGGCAGCCAGGCGGTCCGGAGCTATGCCAACCGGAGTGTCCGAGAGCCAATCCATCGTCTGGGCCCGAACGGCTTCCTTCTCGCCGCCGGGATCGTCGTGATCGCCGTCCAGGCGGCCATTCCGCTCGTGCCAGTGCTGGCCGAAGCGTTCCGGGCAACCCCACTGGACGCGTCCGATTGGGCGGTCGTCGCGCTTGTCGCGCTGGCACCGGCACTCCTGGCCGAGCTGATGAGGACCATTGGCCCGCGGACGTGGATCGCCTGAACCGGGCTATGCTCGGCTAAATGAGCCTCGAGATCGATCACGTCACCAGGCGCTATGGCACGACTCTGGCCCTCGACGAACTGACCTTCGAGGTGCCCCGTGGCGAGGTGTTCGGATTCCTCGGCGCCAACGGGGCGGGCAAGACCACGACCATGCGGATCTGCCTGGGAATCATCCGGGCCGATGCCGGCGAGATCCGATGGGCGGGAGCGCCCGTCGCCAGCCTTCCCCGCCGGACCTGGGGATACCTCCCCGAGGAGCGCGGTCTCTATCCGCGGATGGGCGTCCTGGACCAGCTCGTCTACTACGCCTCGCTCTACGGTGAAGCTCCCAACGTGGCCCGCCGCGAGGCCCTCGCCTGGCTCGATCGCTTCCAGATTCCCGAATACGCCGGCAAGCGCGCCGAGGAGCTGTCGAAGGGCAACCAGCAGAAGGTCCAGTTCATCGCGGCCGTCCTGCATCGGCCGGAGGTTCTGCTGATGGATGAGCCGTTCACCGGGTTGGACCCGATCAACCTGGTGATCCTGCGCGACGCGTTCACCGAGCTGCGCGACCAGGGCCGGACGCTGATCTTCTCAACCCACCAGATGGAGGCCGCCGAGGCGCTTTGCGAGTCGGTGGCGATCGTCGACCGTGGGCGACTGGTGGCCGGCGGTCGCCTGCGTGATCTGAAGCGGGCCACCGGACGCCGCTGGATTCGAATCGCGCTCGAGGGCGCTGGACCAGCGCCGGACTGGCTTGCCGAGGTCGCGGGCGTGGATCGAGTCCGGCGCGATGCCGCCGGCGCGGAGCTGGAGCTGCTGGCGGGAGCCGAGCCGGGCGCGATCCTGGACGCCATCCTCGCGCGGGACGCCTCGGTCAGCCATTTCGAGGTGATCGACCCGAGTCTCGAGGCGCTGTTCATCGAGCTCGTGGGGCGACCGGCCGATGACGAGGCAGCATCCGTCGTGAACGCCGTGCGGGCAGCCGCACCCGCTCGAGATGCCGCCTGATGGCGTCGCGAGACCCACTCCTGCCGAACGCCGGGATCATCGCCAGGCGCGAATACCGCGATCGCGTCCGAGGCCCACTCTACGTGGCTTCAACCGTGATCCTGATCGGGCTGGCCCTGCTCGTGGCACTGGCGCCGATCGGGATCCGCTACTTCGACCGAGGGACCGTGACGCGGATCGCCGTAGTGTCGAGCGACGGCGATCTCGCCGCGCGTGCGGTTGCCGTCGCGGACAGCCTGCTCAACGTGCCGCCATCAGGGATCGATCCGAGCGTGTGGCAGAAGCCGTTCCGGGTAGAGGTGGCAGCGAGCGACGATGCGGCCGAGACCGCGCTGGCGAGGGGCGCGCTCGCTGGCGTGATGATCGTCGAGCGCCTGCCGACGAGGCAGCTCGACGTGGTCTTCCGGACCAACGGACCAGCCGACGGGGTCCGCAGCCAGCTGGTTGGATTTGCCGCCGTTGCGGTCGGGATCCTCGATTGGACGGCCGGGCTGCCGGCCACGACGCAACTCGACCCGTTCCAGACACCGGCCTACCGGGTCGAACCGATCAACACGGCGACCGACGCAGGCGGCCAGCCACTGGATGCCCAGCAAACCGCGAGCCGCGGGTTCCTGGGGATCGTCTTCGTGGTCCTGCTGTTCATGTCCGTCGTGATCTACGGGATGTGGGTCGCGACCGGCGTGGCGACCGAGAAGAGCAGCCGGGTGATGGAGCTGATGATCAGCGCCGCGTCGCCACGCCAGATGCTGACCGGCAAGGTCGTCGGGATCGGGGCGGCCGGGCTGACCCAGTACCTCGCGATTGCCGTGCCGGCCCTCATCGTGCTCGCTTTCCAGGATCGGATTGCCGCGGCCATCCTGGGACCCGGGTGGAGCCAGGGGGCGCCGCTCGTTGGCCTGACACCCATGCTGCTGGCCGGCTATGGCGCCTTCTTCCTGCTTGGATTTGGGCTCTTCGCACTGATCTACGCGGCGATGGGCTCCTTCGTCAGCCGACCGGACGACCTGCAGACGCTGTCGCTGCCGCTGAGCCTCGTGGCCATCATCGGATACCTGACGGCAATCGTCGCGCTCAGCGGCGGTGGCGGTGCCTGGGTCACGATCGCCTCGTTCGTACCGCCGTTCAGCCCGTTCGTCATGCTCGCTCGCGTCATGGTCGCGGCCGTGCAACCGTGGGAGCTGGTGCTCTCGATCGGCCTGTTGGTCACCGCCATTGCGGTCGTGAGCGTCGTTGCGACCCGGATGTATGCGGCCGGGGTGCTGCTGTACGGGCAGCGACCGGGCGTTCGAGCGTTCGTGTCGGCGGCGCGGCGGGCCGGGTAGAGCGGCCGGGCCGGAGGCGCGGTCCACGAGGGCGCGGCGGCCTAACCGCGCCCATGCCGACCTCGATAATTCTCCGGGGCTTATCTCCGGACCTAGGGCGTTGTTAGAGGCCCAGAGCCCGACCGAAGCACGCTTGGCCAGCCTTCGTGAGCAGGAATCCAGGCCGCATCTCGTGCCTTATCGCTCTTGGAGCTCCAGGCATAAGACTCCGGGGCATATCGGGAGGGTCAAGAGCGGGGCGACGCGCCCCTGAGCCCCGGGACCCCTTGTCAATGGTAGCCGCGCTTGCTGGACCGGGTCGGCGACCCGTTTCGGATCGGCCTCCGCGGACACCCCGGCCCTAGAGGCAGCCGAGGTCGGGTGGCTGCCCTGCACTGTCGATCCCGCCGTCGAGGTCGTTGTCGATCGTGTCGAAGCAGGTGCCCATGTTGAACTGCTGGTCATAGACAAGGTTTTCCGGTGTGCTGAGCATGTTTCCGGGGTCGGAGCCGTACGTGGTCTCGATGTCGTTGGGGACGCCGTCACCGTCGAGATCCGCGTTCGGCGTGGGCGTCGGGGCTGGCGTAGGCGTAGGCGTGGGGGCCGGCGTCGGCGAGGGCGTCGGTGTGGGCGTGGGGGCCGGCGTGGGCGTGGGCGTGGTCGCCGGCGTGGGCGTCGGCGTGCTCGTCGGCGTGGGCGTCGGCGTGCCTGTCGCCCCCGAGCTCGCAGATGGGCCGGCAGTCGGCGATCCGCCGGTAGTCGCTGTCCCGGACGGCGACGGCTCAGGGGTCGGTGTTTCCGGGATGGGCGAGGCGGCCGCTACCGTTGGCACTGGACCTCCGCTCGGACCGGGGGTTGCGGTTGCCGACGGGCCCGGCGACCCGCTCGGGCCGGTGCCACCACCGCCGCTCAGCCGCGCGGCGACCTCCGGGCCAAACGCGACGCCGCCGACCATCGAGGCTGACACCAGCAGGACGGCCGCCGAGGCCAGCCCCGGCGCGGCGAGGAACGGGCCGACCCCGAGCGTCACGCTTCGGATGAGGCGCAGCAGATAGCGCAACAGGCGCATCAGAGCCGAGCGTCGGCGCCGCTTGCGCCGGTCGAGGAGCGCGGCAATCGAGGTCCGCGCGATCACGGCCCAGCCGAACGCGGCAAGCACGAGGAACACGGCCCTGATCGCCGAGTCCAGACCAAGTCGCCCGCGCTCGACGTCGGCAGCCAGACCGCCGGCCAGACCCGCGACAACCGAACCGACCAAGACGAGGGTTGCCACGACGACGATCGCCCACAGCATTGTGTCGAAGCGCCGCGTTGTCCCGTGCAGGAGCCGCGACCGCACGCCGAGCTCGCCGATATCGGGCGCTGCCAGCGCCGCGAGCTCCTCGCTTTCGACGCCAGCGAGCAGCGGCCGCTGCCGCGCCGTCGGACGACTCGGGTCGGGTGGCGTCGTTCGCCGCCGCGAGCGAAATCCAAGCAGCAGTCGCGCCTGGCCGAAAACCGACGCCGTCGCAATCGTAAGGATCGCGAGACGAGTGAGATCCAGGAGTGTGATCCCGTCCGCGTCAGTCGCCGATTGCACGCTTGTGGTCGCGAGTCCGGCCAGGGTGACGAGCCCGAGCGCGAACAGCGATGTTCGAACGGCCAGCGAACCGATCCGTCGGGCGACGCCCGGCCCGCGATCCAGCGTCGGCCTCGGGCGGCGCCAACGCTCGGCGGCCACGGGGGGCGGACCGGAGCGGCCGCCCCGCGCGCGCTCGAGCTCTCGGCTTGTGGCCTGATCGAGCAGCACGGGACGAATGATCCTTCGAGGCGACGCTCAGGTGGACGGTGCCAATGTCATGGCTCGAGCGTGCCCTCGAGGTCCATATCCGCGCCGCTGGCCAGGTCGCCGAGCTCGGGCGCCTGGTCGCCCTGGAGAAAGATGCCGCCGCCTTCCGAGTCCATCAGAGTCGACGGCCCCTCGTCCTCCATCGCCATGCCGACGTCGCCTGGACCGCCGCCGCCAGGGTCGACGACCGTGCTCGCCGACGCATCACCCCCAAGGCTGGAAGGATCGTCCAGATTCGGGCCGATGCTCATCGTGCCGACATCGCCGCCCGGCCCGTCACCACCGCCGGGCCCGCCGACCGTGCTGCTCATGCTCTCGGGTGGCGGGGGCGAGGGGTCCTCGTGCTTCGGGCCGATGCTCACCGCTCCCGAGCCGCCCCAGTCGGGCCCCTCACCACCGCCGGGCCCGCCGACCGTGCTGCTCATGCTCTCGGGTGGCGGGGGCGAGGGGTCCTCGTGCTTCGGGCCGATGCTCACCGCTCCCGAGCCGCCCCAGTCGGGCCCCTCACCACCACCCGGTCCACCGACCGTGCTGCTCATGCTCTCGGGTGGCGGGGGCGTCGGATCTTCGTGCTTGGGGCCGATGCTCACCGCGCCGGAGCCGCCCCAGTCGGGCCCCTGCCCCGAGTCGGGATCGATCGCCGGCTCGCGGATCCCAGCGAGCTCGGACGGGTCGCCCGGTCGGTCGAAGAACGAGCCTGCCGAGCCCTCGCCGCCATCCTCGGTCGGGCGGATCGGGTAGGTGATGCCGACATCGCCGGTCGGATCCGGCGCCCAGATCCCGCCGCTCGAGGCCTCCTCGGTCGGACGAAGCAGGCCGATCGATGCATCGCCGCCTGGCCCATCGGGGGCGCCATCGCCGAGCTCCGTCGGCCGGATCGGGTAGGTCACGCCGACGGGATCCGTCGGCTCGCCACCCATCTCGCCGCCCGGCGTCGAAGCTTCGGAGGCGCCGAGGAGTCGGCGCAGGAACGGCAGGACCATGGGTCGTCCTCCTTACCTGGGTCGCGAGTCGGCGCCGCCCGGAGCCGCCCGAACGAGATCCACGAACAACATTGAGCCGTTCCCGATCCCGGACACGATCGTGGCGAACGCGCTGAGCGGAACGGTGACCGGACCACTCTGCGCTCCCGCGGACCCGTCCGCAACATGGGTCACCGGGTGATCCGCCGGGTAGGTCGTCCGGAGGAGCTCCGCGAGCGGCTCGAACGCTTCCGATGACGGGGAGATCGGGGCCACCGGGTCGGTCGCGGCCAGGCCGGCGAGCTCGAGGATGACGAGCGGGACGCTCGGGTCAATGTGGCGCTGCCGAGCCACGATCCGCCGCGCGTCGAACACCTGCAGGCCGAAGGTCCCGACGTCCAGGCCCGTCGTCGCGATGAGCACGTCGATCGGCGAGACGGCCGGCAGCACCTGGACCTGCAGCTTCCGTTCGCGGGCCTTGAGCAGGAGAAATCGATTCAGGGAGTTTGACAGCAGCGGGTTGCCGGGCGAGATGACCGCGACCGGCGGGTCGTCGGCGACCTCCTGGAGGATCGCCTCTGCGAGCGCGAGGTACGCCTCGGAGAACCCCAGGCCCGGGCGGAGCCTGGCGACAAGGTCGATCGCGTCGACGTGGATCGAGCGAAGGTACGCGGCAAGGTTCGGCGGGAGGCCGAGGACGTAGCAGCGACCCAATCGGGCGAGCGTCCGGCTCGTCTGGACCGTGATCTGGAGCGAGTCCCCCACCCCGTAGCCGACCAGGAGAAGGTCCGGCCGAGATGCGGCCACATTCACCTCGCGCAGCGGGGCGAGGATCGGCGATTCGCCGGTCTGGCCGGATGGTACATCGGGCGAACGGGTCGGCGCCCGAGGAGGGCGCCCAATACCGGCAGATCGCACTCGGGAAAAGACGGGGGCGCAGCGCGCCAGCTTCATCGGTCCTCGAGCGGCAGCCGGCTGATGAGGGCCAGAACCGGCGCCGCGGCCGCCACCACGGCCACTTCCGATCCTTCCACCGCGTCCGCGCCTGCATCCAGGCCACCTACGCCGTCCTCCGAACCCACGGCCGTAGCGTCGGCCGCCACGAACCGCCACAACCGGCTTCGCACGCCAGGCAAGTACGGGCTCATGCGCTGGCGCGCAAGCACGCCGGCGATCCCCTGCGCGACCGCGGCCTCATAGAGGGCGATGCCCTCGGTGGCGATGGCCGGCACGGCGACCACCTCGTCGCCCGGTCGGAGCACCCTCCGCAGCGTCTCGCGCCGGCGGATGAGCGGCTGCGACAGGAGCGATCGGCCGTCGAGATGGAGCAGGTCGAACGCCAGGAATGCGGCCGGCCTCCCAGCTTCGCCTGACAGCCGACGCGCCAGCTCGCCGGCGTCCGCCCGGCCCGCTGCGTCCACGACGACCAGCTCTCCGTCGAGGATCGCCGAGCGCGCAGCGACGCGGACCGCCAGGCCGGCAAGCTCGGGCAGGACGCTGGTCAGGTCGCGGCCGGCCGCGTCGATGACCCGAACCTCGCCCATCCCGGCGATCCCGGCCGGTCCGATCCTGACCAGGGCACGCTCGCCACCCCACCATGGCTCGAAGAGATGCTGGTCCGAGTCGAACGGCTCCGGCAGTGGGCGCGGGAGCATTGGCCGCAGGTCCGGGAGATCGGGCAGCTGGTCGGCCTCGAGGCGCAGCGAGAGCTGGTCGGCCATCGTGGCTCGATGGTAGCCCGCTACACTTCGGGCGTCCCACGAATCGGAGGATTCGCCTTTGCCGCGTGCGCCGCGACCCGACGATCTCTATCGCCTGCGCATCGCGACCGAGCCACGAGTGTCGCCGGATGGCCGGTTCGCAGCGGTGACCCTGCAGACCGTTGCCCCCGGATTCGATGGCTATCGACACGCGATCTGGTTGATTCCGACGGACGGCTCGAGCCCTGCCAGGCAGGTGACGCTAGGCGCGAGACACGATCGTCATCCGCGCTTCTCGCCGGATGGACGGACGCTCGCCTTCCTGTCGGACCGGCGCGTCCTGATCGAGGACGAGCCGCTCCGCCCAGCCCGCGAACCGAAGGACCGCGAGGACGTCTCGCAAGTCCACCTGCTGCCGCTCGAAGGTGGCGAGGGACGGCGGCTGACGGATCTGCCCCGCGGCGTCGAGGGGTTCGAATGGTCGCCGGATGGGACGCGTCTCGTCGTCGTCAGTGCCTCGCGTGCTGCGAACCGCAAGGAGGACGCCCGCCGCCGCGGGATCGAGGTGCAGCCGGCACCCGGCACGCCGCCGCCGTCCGACTACCGATTCGTCGACCGGCTCGACTACATGCTGAACGGCAAGGGCTTCGTCTACGACCGTGTGATGCACCTGTGGATCGTGGATGCTGCGACCGGTGCCGCCAGCCGCCTGACCGACGGCCCGGTCTCCGATCGGGAGCCCGCCTGGTCGTCGGATGGCCGCCAGATCGCCTTCAGCTCGAATCGGCGGCGCGACCCGGACCTCTTCGAGCGCCAGGACATCCACGTCGTCGACGTCGAGACCCACCTCGTCAGCGCGGTGACCCGTGGACCGCGATCGGTCTTCGGCTGGCCGGCCTGGCTGCCGGATGGAGGGACGATCGCGGCGCTGGGTCACCGGCAGGAGGGTCGCGCGGGCAGTCGCAATGACCTCTGGTTGTTCGCCGCTGATGGCTCGGACGCGACTCGGACGGGCGGGCGCAACCTTTCCTCTGGTCACGACCTGATGCCCGGGTCCACGATGAACAGCGACGTGACCGTAGAGGGCCACCCGCGGGTCAGCCCGTCGGCGGATGGCCGCTGGCTGCACTTCAGCGCGCCGATCGAAGGCGCCTACGAGCTCTGGCGGATCGGCGTGGCCGACGGTCGGCTCGAGCGGCTCACCCAAGGACGCCACTACATCTCTGACTGGGATCTCGTCGCGGCTCCAGGCCAGAGCGGCCGCACGCCGCTCACGACCCAGATCGTCTACCTGCGCTCCGCACCGACCGAACCGCCCGACTTGTGGGTCCTCGAGACCGACGGGGCCGCGGCCGGCGCGCCTCGGCGTCTGACCGGGTTCAACGCAGACCTTCTCGCCGATCTTGAGCTTCGCGAGCCGCAGGAGCGTCACTCGACGGTCGACGGTCGCCAGATCCAGGGCTGGTTCATTCCGGCTTCGGGCGACGGCGACTCGCGGCCCCTCGTCGTGGAGATCCACGGCGGGCCGCACACGCTCTACGGCTGGTCGATCTCGTGGGAGTTCCAGCTGCTCGCGGCGTCCGGGATCGGGGTGTTCTACTGCAACCCGCGTGGCTCCGAAGGCTACGGGCAGGCGTTCAACGATGCCAACCACCGCGACTGGGGCCCCGGACCCATGCACGACGTCCTCGCTGGCGTCGATGCGCTGGTGGCTGACGGCCTGGCCGACCCCGATCGCCTGGGCGTGACCGGCGGCTCGTACGGTGGCTATCTAACGAACTGGATGATCGCCCAGGACCAGCGCTTCCAGGCGGCGATGACCTGCCGATGCGTCAGCGACATGACCATGCTCTTCCTGACCGGCGACATCAGCGGCGGCGATTGGGCCAACCTCGAATTCGACGCGACGCCCTGGACCGACCCGGCCTACTACCGTGAGATCTCCCCGATCACATACGCGGACCGGATTCGGACGCCGCTGCTGATCCAGCACTCGGAGGACGACCTTCGGACCACGATCGGTCAGGCCGAGGCGCTCTTCACGGTGCTCCGGACGCACCGCCGGCGGGTTCGACTGATGCGTGTTCCGGATGAGACCCACGATCTGACACGCTCGGGGACGCCGTTCCGCCGGGCGGAGAACCTGGCGATCGTGGCCGGCTGGTTCCGCCACTTCCTGGTGGACGGCAAACGCGGGCTGCCTCCGCTCCCGAAGGTCCGCGGGGGCCGCTAGCGGAGCAGGGCTCCGCGGACCTGGGCTCGTCCCGGGGGCACCCCTCGCCGGGCGCTCGTCGACTGGGCACCGGTGGTCACCCTTAGGCACACGTTGCCGACAGCTGCCTCGTGAACAGGTCCAAAAACCTGCATCGGATGTCCGAATTGGGTTGTAAACCACGCTCGAATGTCGGCCGAGCGCGCCTGAGGGAGACATGGCCGGTGTCGGCGCGATGGACCGGGACATGAGCGGGCCCGGATTCAGCACGGGCGAGGTGTATCCTCTCCGTCCCATGACCGCCACCCGACGCGCGGACTCACCCGCCCGAGAGCGTGCCCATGAGCTGATTCGCGCCTGGGACGGCCGTCCAGGACCGCTCGGAAACCTGCTCGGGCGGGTCACCGCGGTCGATCAGGTCGGCGTGGAGGAGCGGGTGGATTCGCTCAAGAAGCGGTCGATCAAGAAGGCTTCGAAGGTCTGGGCGCTCCACCTCGCCGTCTCGATGATGGACCTGACCACCCTCGAGGGGAAAGACACGCCGGGCAAGATCCGGGCGATGTGCGTCAAGGCGATGCGGCCGCAGCCCGGCGACCCGACGATCCCGTCCGTGGCGGCAGTCTGCGTCTATCCGTCGCTCGTCGCCGAGGCCAAGGCGGCCCTGCGCGGCTCGACGGTCAAGGTCGCCAGCGTGGCCACCGGCTTCCCGTCGGGTCAAACCTTCCGCGACGTCAAGGTCGCCGAGGTTCGCGCGGCGGTGGATGCTGGCGCCGACGAGGTCGACATGGTGATCGACCGCAGCGCCTTCCTTTCCGGCGACTACCTGACGGTGTTCGAGGAGATCGTCGAGGTCAAGGAGGCCTGCGGCGATAAGCACCTCAAGGTGATCCTCGAGACCGGCGAGCTCGAGACGTACGACAACGTCCGGCGTGCCAGCGTCCTGGCCATGGCCGCCGGCGCCGATTTCATCAAGACCTCGACCGGCAAGGTCACGCCCGCGGCCACCCTCCCCGTCACGCTGGTGATGCTCGAGGCGATCCGGGATTTCGAGCGCTCGACCGGGCGCCAGGTCGGGATGAAGCCGGCGGGCGGGATCCGCGTCGCCAAGGAGGCGATCCAGTACCTGGTGGTGCTCTACGAGACGCTGGGGCCCCGCTGGATGTCGCCCGACTGGTTCCGGTTCGGGGCATCGTCGTTGCTCAACGACGTGCTCATGCAGATCGAGTTCCAGCGGACCGGCCGCTACCAGGACCCGGACGACTTCACGCTCGACTGAGGTGCGTGGGCGGCGCTGGCGGCGCGGCGCGGCGCTCGGGCGCGCCTCGGGGTCGGCCGCCCAGACTCACCCCCAAGCCCGATGTCGGATCGGCGGTGTGCCAATCGACGAAGCGGGGCGGGCTTCGGCGTCGGTTGGCCAGCATCGAGGGCCATTCGACGGCGCAGGCCCTCAATCCAGGCCCATCCGTCGTCCGATGGCCCACGAGCGATCCAGCGGTCGGCGGTCAGCCGCCCGGGCCCGGCCTCGCCACGCATACCTTCACGTGAACGTCAAGGTTGTGGTATTGTCGTCGGCGGATGAAGGACACCACAACCGAACGCCTGCTGCGCATCAATGAGGTCGCGGCCGCGACGGGCCTGACCACCCGGGCCATTCGCTACTACGAAGAGATGGGCCTGCTCGAGCCGGCCGCGCGGTCGGACGGCGACTACCGGCTCTACGACGAGTCGGACCTGGAGCGCCTCCTGTTCATCCGCAGCCTGCGCGATGACGCTGGCTTCTCCCTCGCCCAGATCGGTCAGCTGCTCGAGGACGACGCCGCCCGCGAGCGGAATCGCGAGCGCTTCCGGCAGACCGGCGACCCCGACGAGCGCCGTGCCCTCGTGCTCGACGCCCGCGAGCGGGTCGATCGGCAGATCGAGATCCTCGAGGCCAAAGCCGCCCGCCTGGCCACGATGATCGAGGAGGCTCGCGCCCGGGGTCGACACCTCGACGCCCACCTGGCCGAGCTCGATGGCGGCCCGGCGCCTCATCCGGAGCGCGTCGCATCCGCGCCTCCCGTCGAGTCGGCCCGATGATCGGTCGCGCGACCCTCGTCCGTGGCCGGCTGACCGGGGCGCGTGGTGTCACCGCCTTCCAGCATCGCAACTACCGGCTCTTCTTCGCGGGCCAGCTCATCTCGCTGGTCGGGACCTGGATGCAGCAGGTCGCCCAGGCCTGGCTCGTCCTCCAGCTGACCGGCGACCCGATCTGGCTCGGCATCGTGGCCGCCGCTCAATTCCTCCCTGTGATGGTCCTCGGCCTGTTCGCCGGGGTCGCCGCCGATGCTCTCCCGAAGCGCCGCGTCCTGATCGGGACCCAGGTCTCGATGATGATCCTGGCGGCCGTGCTGGCCACGCTGGTGATCACCGGCGTCGTCCAGGTCTGGATGATCGTCGGGCTGGCATTCCTGCTCGGGATCGCCAATGCCGTGGATATGCCGGTCCGCCAGTCCTTCGCCGTCGAGCTCGTGGGGCGCGAGGATGTTGGCAACGCCGTCGCGCTCAACTCGGCGATGTTCAACGGGGCACGAGTCGTGGGTCCGGCGGCGGCCGGTCTGGCGATCGGGGCATTCGGCGTGGCCGCCGCGTTCATCATCAACGCGCTGAGCTTCGTCGCGGTGATCGTCGGATTGCGCCTGATCGACGAGCTGGACCTCCAGGTCGGCGGTCGAATCGCCCGCCCCACCTCGGCTCGAGCCGTCGTCCAGAACCTGGCGGAGGGCCTCAGCTATGTCCGGGGGACACCGATCGTGCTGCTCGCCGTCGTCGTGGTCGGGACCGTCGCGACGGTCGGCATGAATTTCGGCGTGCTCATCCCGGCGTTCGCACAACGCGAGCTGCACAGCGACGCGACTGGCTATGGCTTCCTGATGGCCGCGTCGGGCGTCGGCTCGCTGCTGGCCGCGCTTCGCCTGGTCTTCGGTGGCCGGCCACGCACAATCCGCCTGGCGATGGGGGCGCTGATCCTCGGTGTCGCCTCCATGGCGCTTGCGGCATCGCGGGCCTTTCCGCTCACACTGGCGCTGATGGTCGTGATCGGATTCGGTTCGATCCTCATGGCGGCCACCGGCAACACAACGATCCAGCTCGCCGTCCCCGACCACTTGCGCGGTCGGGTGATGAGCGTCTACACCACGGTCTTCAGCGCCTCGGTCCCGATCGGTGGCCTGGCCATGGGAGCGGTGGCCTCCGGGCTGGGAACGTCCGTGGCGATCGCGCTAGGCGGCGTCCTGAGCGTGGCGGTCGGCCTCGGCGCGCTGGCCTGGGGGCGTCAGCGTGGGTTCGCCATTTCCGAGGTGCCGTCGATCGCGATCGGCGGTACCGTGGCCGGCGCGTCGACCGCGCGACCTCGCTAGCGCCGACCGTCAGCGCCCAATGGCGCCGAGCACGAGCGCGGCGTTGAGACCGCCGAAGCCGAACGAGGTCGAGAGCACCCGCCGGTAGACCCCATCGCGTCCTGCCCGCAGGAGACCCGGCAAGATCGCCACGACCTCCGGATCCGGATCGACCAGATTGACCGAAGCAGGCGCCCAGCCGTCGCGGATGGTCAGCGCGCAGATTGCCGCCTCGATGGCGCCGGATGCGCCCAGGGGATGGCCGTAGAGCGCCTTCGTGCCGCTGACCGGGACCGTCGAGGCGCGCTCGCCCAGCGCCAGGGCGATCGCTCGCGCCTCGGCCATGTCGCCCAGCGGTGTCGACGAGGCATGGGCATTCACATAGTCGATCTCATCGGCCTCGACGCCGGCGTCATCGAGGGCTATCGTCGCCGCCCGAGCCGCCTCGCGGCCATCGGCGCGCGGCTGGACCATGTGGTGAGCGTCAGAGGTTGCCCCGTACCCCTTGAGCTCGGCGTATGGAACGGCGCCGCGACGTTCCGCCACATCGGCGGCCTCGAGGACGAGGAGGGCCGCGCCCTCGCCCATGACGAATCCGTCGCGCGCCGAGTCGAACGGCCGCGCTGCCCCACCTGGATCGTCGTTGTGGCCCGCCGAGAGCGCCCGAATGATGTCAAACGCACCGAATGCCAGTGGGCTCAACGGGATCTCGCAGCCGCCCGCGATGGCCGCATCGACTCGCCCATCTCGTAGGTCGCCCATCGCCTCGCCAAGGGCGACCGCGCCAGATGCACACGAATTGGCCGTCGACAGGATCGGCCCGCGAACGTCGAGCGCGATCCCGAGGTTGGCCGGCGCTGCGCCGCCGAAGACCGCCAGCGCGAGGTTGGGCGCGACCTGGCGGATTCCGCGCTCCAGGAAGCGGCTGTGCTGTTCCTCTGCGTACGCAATCCCACCTAGTGCCGAGCCGAGGTAGATCCCGATCCGTTCTGGGGCCGCTGCACCGTCGGCGCCCGGGGTCATCCGCGCGTCGTCCAGCGCCAGCCGCCCAGCCACCAGCCCGAACTGGCTAAACCGATCGAGCTGGCGGGCGGTCTTCGGCGGCATCCAGCTGAGCGGGTCGAAATCGTCGACCTGGGCGGCGACCTGCGATCGGAACGGGCTCGGGTCGAAGCGATCGATCCGCTTGACCGGGGAGAGGCCGGCACGAAGCCCTGCACGGAACGCGTCGAGCCCGGTCCCGATCGGGGTGATCACGCCGATCCCGGTGATCCAGATCCGTCGACGCTCGCTCATCTGGATGGATTCGTCGAGCGAGGCCGTTTGGACTTGATCGCCGCCGGCTGCGCGTCTGCCAGCGCCTCCGCGAGAGCCTTGAAGGTGGCCAGCGTGCGCCCCGCGATGGGCCGGATGAACCATCGATCGACGACGGCGGCGAAGAGCGGCACTCGTGGCCGAAAATCGTGATCGATCGAGATGCGGCAGCCGTTCGCCGTCGACTCGATCCGCCAGGTGACGTCCATCCCCTTCGTCGCGCCGGCAACGTGGACGAACCGTAGCCGCAATGTCTCTGGTTCGTTCCATGTCCGCGAGCGCCATGCGACGGGCAACCCGAGGCCCAGCACCGCGAGCAGCGGTCGCCGCGCCACGAAATCGACGACGAGCGAGCCGTCCGGGCGGCGTTCGACGACCCGCGATCGGGCGTAGTGGGGGAGGAGCCGGTCCCACCGCTCAACCCTTCGAGCCAGATCGAAGACGAGCTGCGCCGGGGCGTCGATCTCGATTGTGATCGTGCTGCGAATGGTCACGGTGCCAGCAGCGCGGCGAGGTAGCGAGGGTCGAGGGCACGGCCGGCGGGAACCAGATCGCCCATCACGAGTCCCATCGTCGCACGGACCCGCGGCCTCGCGGCGACACGCCGCGCCGCGTATTCGAACAGGGAGGGTCGCGCCAGGAACGCCTGAACGAGCCAGGAGACGGCGTCCTTGGCGAGGAATCGGCGTTGCATCGCACGGTCGTAGGCCTCGAACGCGCCGGTTCGACCCACCGCCCGAGCCCCGATGGCTGCCGCGGCGAGCTCGGCCGAGACGAGCGCTCGATGGAGACCTTCACCGGTAAACGGGTCCAGAAATCCGGCGGCGTCACCGACCAGGAGCCAGCCTGGGCCCGCCCGACGGGTCACGCGGTGTCCGAGCGGCCACGCGCCAGCGATCGCGTCGCAGCGCCCGGCGGATCTCCAGGTCGCCCGGTCGTCAGGCGTCGGCCGCACGGCCGCGACGATGGACCGTGCGACGGCCTCGGCGCCGTCGCGAGCCAGGTCCGCTCGCCACGATGAGCCGAGCACGATCCCGACGTTGACTCGAGAGCCGGCGACCGGTGCGATCCCGACGTAGCCGTCGCGGAAGACCTGCATCCGGGCGTCGCGGCAGTCACCGGGTTCAGGGTCTTCGAGGTGGTAGGTCAGCCCGACCCGCGGAGCCATCCGAACCGGTCTCGCGACGTTGGCGGCGGACGCCACCAGTGATCGCGGCCCATCGGCACCCACGATGACGGACGCTCGCAGCCTCCCGGGGCGGCCGTCTGGATCGCGAATGCCGAGCTCGATGTCGTCGAGCGCCACGCTCGTCACCGTGACGCCGAGTCGGACGTCGGCACCGACGAACCGGGCCAGCTCGAGCATGGCCGGATCCAGCCGCGATCGATCGAAGCCCACGGCGGGCTCGCCACCATCCTCCGCCCCGTAGGTGAGCCGGAACGAGGTTCCCGCGGGCGTCTGGACGCGCATGGCCGGGATCGGCCGGGCGACCGCCTGCAGCGTGGGCTCGTCCAGGCCAACCCGTCGGAGGGCGGCCACCGCCGCTGGCGAGCTGAAGACCCCACCGGCACGCCAGTGCCATGCCCGAGACCGCTCCAGGACGACCACCTCGCGACCGGCCCGTGCCAGCCGGGCAGCGAGGGCGGCGCCTGCGAGCCCACCCCCAACGATCGCGACCTCGACCCGTTCCGTGGGCGTCATTCCCCAGCCCCCAGCGGATCTGGAGGGCCATTCGCCCCATCGCCCACACCCTGAGTCGGCGCGACGGCCGCGATCGCGTAGCGCTGACCGAACGCGCCACGGATAGTCCGCACCGGGCGAAGCCCGGCGCTGCGCAGCATCGCGGCCATCTCGACGGGGCGATAGGCCCGGCGCACGGAGAGGGGGGCGTCGTGGCGCGTGTATCGATTCGCCGTCAGCAGGTGGCCGAGGAGCCAGGCTCCGATCCAGCCGAGCCGGCTTCGGTCGAGGTCGTTGACCACCACGCCAAGACGAGCGACCCGGCCCATCTCGCGCAGCAGATCGATCGCGGCGGCAGGCTCCAGGTGGTGGAGGACGAGCGAGGCATGGGCGACGTCGAACGACCGGTCGGCGTAGCGCAGTTCGCGGCCATCACCCACGTGCAGATCGAGGCCGTCGATGTTCGCGGTCGCGGGCCGCGTCCGGAGGGCGGCCGCCAGGACCTCCGGTCTGGAGTCGATGCCGACGACGTGCAGGCGCCGGCGCCGCCCATTGGCCAGCCCGATCAACCCGGCCGGGATGTCCGCGCCGCCGGTCCCCACGTCGAGCAAGGTGAGGTCCACACGATGGGCGGCCAACGCCTCGATCGCGGCTGCGCTCAACGCGACGCCACCGAGCCATCGGTTGATCAGACGTAGATCGCGCAGATTGCCGTCGAGCGTTGCCGGGTCGTCCAACGGACCATCCAGCAGCTCGGCGACGTTGGTGAGGCGCTCCATCCGGGCGCAGGCTACACCGCGACGGAACCCGGTCGTGCGGGACCGAAGGCCGCGCCTACCATGTCGCCCATGATCGTCGTCGCCGGCGAGGCCCTGATTGACCTGATCGTCCATCCCGATGGCCGCCTGGCGGCCGTGCCGGGGGGCGGTCCGTTCAACACGGCACGGACGATCGCTCGTCTCGGTGTGCCGGTCGCCTTCCTGGGGCGACTCTCCGAGGATCGGTTCGGTCGGATCCTGCGCGACGCCCTGGCGAGCGATGGCGTGGATCTCTCCCTGGTTGAGTTCACCGTGGCACCCACGACGCTCGCGATCGCCGAGCTCGACGACAGCGGCGCCGCCAGCTACCGATTCCATACCGCCGACACTTCGGCGCCGGGATTGTCCGGTAACGCCGTTCGAGCCGCCATCGCGGCAAACCCGGAGGCCCTCCACGTCGGCACCTTGGGTCTTGTCCTCGAACCGATGGCCCAGGCCCTCATCGACGAGATCGCGCGAGCCACCGCAACGACCCTTGTGATGGTCGATCCGAACTGCCGCCCCCTCGTCATCTCGGATCGGTCGACCTATCTTGGGCGGCTGAATGCGGTGCTCCGGCGGGCCGACGTCGTCAAGGTCAGCGCGGACGACCTCGCCTACCTGGCGCCCGACGTTCCGGCCCTCGCGGCGGCGCGGGAGCTGCTTGATCACGGTCCTGCGGCGGCGCGCACGCTGCTCGACCACGGCCCCGCGGTGGTCCTGCTGACCGACGGCCGGAACCCCGTCGTCTGCCTGACGCCGACGTCGACCTTCGAGGTCGGCGTCCCGGCCACTTCGATCGTGGACACCGTCGGGGCGGGCGACGCGTTTGGTGGCGCCTTTCTCGCCCGCTGGATCGAACGTGGCTTCGGCCGCGAAGCGCTCGATGACGAGGCTGCCCTCCGAGATGCGGTCACCCTCGCTATCCAGGTTGCGACCCTGACCTGCCGCCGGCCCGGCGCCGATCCCCCACGTCGTGACGAGCTGGTCTGACGGCCGGCGCTCACGGGGCTCGGTGACATAATGGCCGCCATGGCCACGCAGACCGACACCCGCCTGGTTCCCTCCTCCGAACGGGCGCCCTCCAGCTGGGGGCTCGGCGACGGCCAGGCGATCCCCTGGGAGTACGCGCCGGCGCCAGAGGCGCGAGACCTGGTCACACTCAAGGAGCGCTACGGCCTGTTCATCAACGGGCGCGACGTGCCCGCGTCGGATGGCGGAACGTTCGCCTCGGTCAACCCGGCCACGGAGGAGACGCTCGCTCGGGTTGCCAAGGCCACCCCCGCGGACGTCGATCGGGCGGTTCGAGCGGCTCGCCGTGCCCAGCGACGGAGCTGGGGGAGCCTGTCCGGCAAGGAACGTGCCAAGTACCTGTTCCGGATCGCGCGGATCCTGCAGGAGCGGTCGCGCGAGTTCGCCGTCCTCGAATCGATGGATTCGGGCAAGCCGATCAAGGAGAGCCGCGACGTCGACGTGCCGCTCGCGGCTGCTCACTTCTGGTACTACGCGGGTTGGGCGGACAAGCTCGAGTACGCCTTTCCCGGGCGGGTCGCGCGGCCGCTTGGCGTCGCCGCCCAGATCATCCCGTGGAACTTCCCGCTGCTGATGCTGGCCTGGAAGATCGCGCCGGCGCTGGCCGCCGGCAACACGGTGATCCTGAAGCCGGCCTCCACGACGCCGCTGACCGCGTACCTGTTCGCCGACGTAGTCCGCCAGGCGGAGCTGCCCCCGGGCGTGGTCAACATCATCACCGGCCCGGGCGAGATCGGCATGGAGCTGGTCCGCCACCCCGACGTCAACAAGGTCGCTTTCACCGGCTCCACGGCAGTCGGCAAGCTGATCGGG
>CAYLSK010000020.1:0-22909 GCA_964385975.1 uncultured Anaerolineaceae bacterium
CTCGCGAATCTACATACACGAGCAGGTATGCACACAATAACCCGTGACTACAGCCGACAGGAGCACAAGCGTGGCGTTGGCTGAGCGAAGCCGCCGAACTCCGCTGAAAGGACGAACGCAACCACGCGTCGCGCCACCGACGCCTGCTCGCTCGCAGGTCAAGGAGTTCGAGGCGCTCGCCGCCAAGATCGGGATCGACCTGATGCCCTGGCAGCTCATTGTCGCTCGCTACTTGACGGCGCTCGGGCGAGACAATCGCTGGCTCTATCCCGAGGTCGCCGCCGTCGTGGCGCGGCAGCAGGGCAAGACGACCCTGCTCATTCCGCTGATCGTGTCCCGACTTCTGGCGGGATTGCGGATCATGCACACCGCTCAGACACGCGAACTACCGCGCGAGATCCACGATCAGGTCGCCACCGTGCTTCTCGAATACTTTCCCGAAAAGCTGCCGAAGCGGCGCGGGCTTCGGTATGGGGCGGGCCAGGAACAGATCAAGGTGATCGGTGGCGGGTTCTATCGCATCGTCGCGCCGTCGAGGGGCGGTGCGCGCGGGCCGGCCAATGATCTCGTCATCATCGATGAGCTGCGCGAGTTCGTGACCCACGATTACATCGGCGCCGCCAAGCCGACACTCATGGCCTCGATCAACCCGCAGATGGTCTACCTCAGCAATGCCGGCGAGGAAGACAGCGTCGTGCTCAACAGCATCCGTCAACGCGCGGAGACCGACCCGAGCCTGGCGTACCTCGAATGGTCCGCATCACCCGAACGCGACGTGAGCGATCGTGCCGGTTGGTACGAGGCCAACCCGGCCATCGGATACATGCGCGATCGAGACGTGCTCGGCAACTTGGAGAAGGACTACCGCTCACACAAGCTGGCCGGGACGCTGGCGCTGTTCGAGACGGAGAACCTCTGCCGATGGGTTCCCACGACGCGCGAGAAGCTGGTCGACGCCAAGGCGTGGGCCGACTGCCACTCGGCCGATCTCGAAGACGCATCACGCCCGACGATGGCGATCAGCATCGACCCGAACGGCAGGCGCGCCAGTGCCGCGGTCGCATGGAAGCGACCCGATGACACGACCGGGCTTCGGCTGCTCTTCGACGTACCGGGCGACCCGATCGACGTCGGCGAGCTGGGCCGCGATCTGCGTCAGGCTGCCGCCAGGCTCGGCGTCTCCAAGACCGGCTTTGACCCGGTGACCGATGGCGAGCTTGCCAAATACCTCACCAAGACCGAGCCGATCAGCGGTCAGAAGTACAGCGGCGCCTCGTCCACGTTCGTCAACCTCGTCAACGGCGGTCGCCTGCGCTGGACCGACGCGGACGCGTTGACCGACGATCTCATCTGGACGGCGCGCAAGGCCAACGCCGAACGCGGCAGCTTCGAGGCCGTCCGTGCCAAGGACGACCGACCGATCACGGCCTCGCTCGCTGCGATCCGGGCCGTCTGGCTGGCGTCCGGCCCGCTTCCCCCCGCTGCGAGGATTTGGTGATGGGTAGACAGGGCCTCTCTCAATGTGACGACTGTCATTTCTGTCATGGCGTCCCGGCTCTGGTAAATCGAAGCCCAGCCATGCTTTGTATGGGATGCGCCGCCAATCTGCGCGCCAGCGGCCAAATCGTGAAGTTCGTAAAGCACATCAACAAACAGAGTTTTCACTTCGGCGGCGCTGTTATGACGTCACCGAGGGGGCTCGGCTGATGGGCCTGCTCGACAGCCTCCGAACGTGGGTCATGATGGAGAGCCCGCAGGAAGTCCAGACGCGCGAGGACGGTTCGATCGATGACCTCGTCCAGCGACTCGCTAATGCGCGTCGCTCGTCACCTTGGCGCGTGGCAGGGGTGCGCGACGCGATGTCGGTCCCCGCGATCTTCCGCTCGGTCACGATCATCGCCAACACCGTCGGCGCCCTGTCGCTTGAGGCGTGGCGTAACGGCGTCAAGCTCGTACCGGAGGAGCGTCCGCGGATCATCGTCCGTCCCGATCCCTTCCGTCGACCGCGCGAGTTCTTCCGTGACACGGCCTACAACATGGCCACCCGTGGGGAGGCGTGGTGGTGGACCGCCAAACGCGACGTGGACGGCTCGGCGATGTCGCTGCTGAACGTCCCACCGCGCGAGATCAACGTTGAGGAAAACCCGCGCGATCTGCGTTTCCCGATCATCGAGTGGCGCGGCACGCGGATGCGCAACGAGGACATGACCCAGATCACGTTCCTCCAGGAGCCCGGCGAGCTGCGTGGCAAGGGGCCGCTGCAGATGTGCGATGCGGCCGTTTCGGTGTCGGTCGAGGCGCAGGAATGGGCAGCCAACTTCTACGCCGACGGCGGCGGTCCAGGGATCACGATCAAGGCGGCACGAGAGTTGGATGCGACGCTGGACGCCAACGGTCTGTCTGAGGCCGACCGGTTGCGCGCGCAGTGGATCGACCGCCACAACAACGGCACGCGGGTCATCGACCCCGGCATCGAGTCGGTCGAGTACCAGGCGCCCAGCGAAGCCGGCGCGCAGATGCTCGAGTCGCGCATGTTCAACGTCGGCGATGCGGTGCGCATGCTCGGCGTGCCGGGAACGATCCTGAGCTACGGGACGCCGGGATCGTCGCTGACCTATCAGAACGTTGGCCAGGAGCTTGACAAGTTCACCCGGATCACGCTCTGGCCCGACTACCTCGAGGGTATCGAGCAGGCGATCAGCGACCTCCTGACGCGCTCGACGACGGCTCGGTTCAACACGGCTGCGCTGTACCGTGCCGACGAGAAGACGCGGTACGAAGTCCACACCTTGGCAATCGCGGCCGGCATCTACGATTCCGGGTACGCTGCGCAGCTTGAGGGGCTATCACCGGGCGATGTCGAGCGTGCGCCTGTCCCGTTCGCCGCGCCACAAGCGATCCCGGCCAGTCTCGGCTTCCAGACCCGTTCGATGCCCGATCAGGTGCGCTGTGATGGTGTGCGTATCCTGCGTGGGCGAATGGTGGCGTGCGGCAAGCTGCTGGCCGAGTCGGGCGTCTTCACGGGAACGTGTCCGCGCTGCAGGAAGGTCTACGAGCCATGGCAGGCGCGCGCCATTGAGACGACTGACATGCAGCCGGTCGTCAATGAAATCCGCGTCCTCGCTGAGGCCATCCGCGATCAGCCTCCCGCTCCCGTGAATGTCACGATCGCCGAGGGTGCGATCCAGATGTCGGTTGCCGCAGCGGAGGCGCCACAGACGAACTTCGCAGCAGGCGCGTTCCATACCGAGGTCCATTTGCCTCCGCCTGAAGCGGCGTCTTCGATGTCGATCAGTCGTGACGAGGATGGTGTCACCCACATCACGCGGGACAAGAGCGTTGCATGAGCGTCGCCGATGACATCGTCGCGGGTCTTGTCGGCTCAGGCATCGCGCTTCAGGGTCCGAAAGGCATCCAGGGTGAACGCGGAGACGTAGGCCCGGAGGGACCTGAGGGACCGCAAGGACCGCAGGGTATCCAGGGCCAGGTAGGACCGGACGGCGTCGGCGGTCAGAAGGGCGATCCGGGCCGTGACGGGATCGACGGCAAAGATGGCAAGGATGGCGTAGACGGACGCGCGGGCGTCCTGACGGGCGGCTCCGTCCTGCTCGCGCTGAGCCAGAACGGCGGCACGCGCAGCAAGGCACGCACGATCGATGTCGTCGGGGCGACGCTCACGTTTCCAACGCCGCAGGACGCGCGTCTGACATTCACGGCCGGGGCTGCTGGGGCCGGTGTCGTGCCGATCGGCGGGATCATCATGTGGTCCGGCACCATCGCGGCCATCCCCGTCCCCGATTGGCAACTCTGCGACGGTACTGCGAACGCGCCAGGTCCAGACCTACGCAACATGTTCATCGTCGGCGCCTCGGCCGACGACGCCGGTTTCGCCAAGACGAACCTGACAGGCTCGCTGACTGTCTCCGGCGGTTCGATCACGCACTCTCATACCGCTTCGGGCGCCGCGGTCAGCAGCCACAGTCTCTCTACCTCCGTGGCGCTCGACGCCCACAGCGGCGCGGCCATCTCCGCACACAGCCTCTCGACCAGCGTGGCGCTCGACGCGCACTCGGGCACCGATATCTCCGCACACTCACTGTCCACGAGCGTCGCCATCGACTCGCACGCGCTGTCGACCAATGTGGCCCTGGATGCTCACGCGATCACGCAGCCGGCCTTCTCCGATCACTCGATCACGCAGCCCGCCCTATCGAGCCACAGCCTCTCGACATCCGTCGCCATCGACGCGCATGCCCTCTCAACCGACGCAGCAATCAGCACGCACGCTCTATCAACGAGCGTCGGCATCGACGCTCATGCGCTCAGCACGAACGTGGCGATTGACGCTCACAGCGGGGCTGCGGTCAGCACGCACTCGTTGTCAACGAACGTCGCGGTGGACGCGCACGCGCTCTCGACCAATGTCGCGATCGATGCGCACACCGGAACCGCCGTCAGCAGCCATAGCCTCTCGACCAATGTGGCCATCGACGCTCATGCGCTTTCCACCAACGTCGGCATCTCGGCGCATGCGGGCGCGGCCGTCTCAACCCACTCGCTGAGCACCAATGTCGCGATCGACGCTCATGCGCTGTCGACCAGTGTCGGGATCAATGCGCACGCCCTGAGCACGAATGTAGCGATCGACGCTCACGCTCTCTCGACGACCGTGGCGGTCAGCGCGCACACCCTGTCCACGAATGTCGGCGCCAGCGTTACGACGATTGCCTCCGCGGCATCGGGCACCACGCGAGTCGTGGTCGTGACGACCGCCGTCACGCTCACCCAGCCGGTCGTGTCGGCCCACGCTCTCACCCAACCGGTCGTCTCGGCCCATGCCTTGACGCAGCCGGTCGTCAGTGCCCACACACTGACCCAACCCGTGGTTTCGGCCCACGCGTTGACTCAACCTGTCGTCAGCGCCCACGCGATCACCCAGCCCGATGCGCATGGCGTTACACAACCGGTCGTGAGCGCGCACGCTTTGACGCAACCCGTCGTCTCGGCGCACGCCATCACTCAGCCCTCGGCGCATGCGATTACCCAACCGGTAGTCAGTGCCCACTCGATCACCCAACCGGTCGTTTCTGCACACGCCATCACGCAGCCGAGCGCCCACGCCGTTACGCAGCCCGTCGTGTCCGCCCACACACTGACGCAGCCGGTGGTATCCGCGCACAGCATCACGCAGCCCGTGGTCAGCGCCCATGCCATCACCCAGCCCGCGTTCAGCGACCACAGCCTGTCCACGAGCGTCGCCCTGTCGAGCCATAGCCTCTCGACCTCGGTAGCCATCGCCGCGCACGCCGTGACCCAGCCGGTCGTGTCGGCCCACTCGATCACCCAACCGGCTTTCTCCGCCCACTCGATCACGCAGCCATCGGCCCACTCGATCACCCAACCGGCGTTCAGCGCCCACGCCATCACCCAGCCGAGCGCCCATGCCATCACCCAACCAGCGTTCAGCGATCACAGCGTCACCCAACCGACGATCGCCGCGATGGCGGCTGCGCAGCCGTATTTCGCCCTCGCGTTCATTCAGCGGATGGCGTGATGCACGAGTCCGTTCACTCCTGGGTAGCCGATACCGTGGCGATCGACGGACTCGCGGGACTCTCGACGTTGGAAGTCGGCTCACTCGACGTGAATGGCAGCGTGCGCCAATGGTTCAGCGGGCCGTATATCGGGGTGGACATGCGCGACGGGCCGGGCGTGGATCGGGTGGCGAATGCCCACGAGCTGCCGTTCGGGGACGCCTCATTCGAGGTCGTGGTCAGCACGGAAATGCTCGAACATGACACGGCGCCCTGGCTGTCGCTGCCGGAGATGGGGCGCGTCCTCAAAACCGGCGGGCATCTGCTCATCACGGCGCGCGGGAACGGCTGCTCCGTTCACGACTACCCCGGCGATCTGTGGCGCTTCCTCCCCGATTCGGGGCCGGTGCTCGCCGAGCTTGCCGGCTGCGAGGTGATCGAGGTCCAGGAGGACGCGCTGCTCCCGGGCATCTTCCTTCACGCGGTGCGCAATGGTCGATAGCGTCCTCGTGGCGGCGCCAACCTACCGAGGGAAGCGCTATTGCCTCGTCCATTACATCGAGGCGTACAACGACTTTGCCTATCCAAACCGGGATCTGCTGCTCGTGGACAACACGGGCGACGAAGGGAAGTACGCGGCCTGGATGAGCAAGGAGTTCGGGGTCGGCGTCCGTCACATCGAGCCCGAGGCTGAGTTCGAGCACACCTTCACGCGCGCCTGGGAGGTCATCACGGATTACGCGGTCGAGCACATGTACGGCTGGGTCCTGTCGCTCGAACAGGACATCATCGGGCCGCCCCTGTTGATCGACACGCTGCTGAATGCGGCTGCCTACGTTGCCTCGCCGTTCGTGACCCATACCTACCCGTTCCACGACGGGAAACCGGGCTACTACCAGGCGATGGGCTGCACGCTCATGGCGACCTCGCTGCTGGTCCGGGCGATGGACTACGTCAAGGAGGAGGGCTACACGAAGGGGCTGGTGGAAGGCGCGATTTACGAGGTGGCGAGACGCGGAACGCACATCTCGCTGCATGATTTGTTGCCGCTGACGCACCTCGACGGCGACGGCGAATTCCGGCAGTACCGTCCGATCACGGACCCACGGGTGGAGATGATATGACCGTCGAAACGCTGGCCCCGCTCAAGCTCGACCTCGGCTCCTCCACGGGCAGGGTCGCACCGGATTACACAACGGTTGATCTTCACGCACCCGAGGCCGACGTCAAGGCCGACCTCGGCACGCTGCCCTACGAGACAGACTCCGTTGACGAGATCTGGGCGAGCCATTGCCTCGAGCACATCGAGTGGGAGCGCGTCTCCGAAGTATTGGCCGAATGGCTGCGCGTGCTGAAGCCCGGCGCCCCCGCCATCATTGCGGTCCCGAACCTTGACTATGCGGCGCGCTACTGGCTTCACGGCCCGAGTCGCAGCGATGCGTTGCAGATACTCTTCGGGGAGCCCTCTCAGGCAGGAGGGCTCCACAAGAGCGGCTGGTCGCCGGCCTCATTCCGTGCCGAGCTGGAAGCGGCGGGCTTCGTGATCCTCAAGCTGGACATCATCTTTGAAACGCCCGAGACGGTCGTCGGTTCGTTCATCCACGATATGGAGACGATCCGTGCCGAGGTCCAGAAGCCCTTGACAGTGGAAGCGATGCGCATAAACTAGCGGCAACTGAATACCCATCGGGTCGTGCTCTTCGTAGCCAGTCCCGAGATCGTCGGCCTCCACCCGCGCGGAATCGTCCGCACACAGCGCGGCGCTGGAGGCTTTCTCTATGGCCCGCTACGAATACCAGACATCGAAGTCTGGTCATCGGCGCTACGTCCGCGTTGACGACGCACGACAGCCGGCGATCACTGTCCGGCCGACGGTTCGGCCCGTTCCACTGATCGCCGCGGATCTGCACCCCGACCGTAGCGACCACACCAAGGCGCAGCTCGCCACTGAAGCCGACTCGCGCGGCCTCGACACGAGCGGCAATAAGCCCGACATCCTCGCGCGTCTCGAGGCCTCCGATGGCTGACATCGACGTCACGGCCTTGGACGAAACGGCGCCCGACGCCACGGCTTCCGCGGATCCGATTGCACCTCCGGATCCGAGCGTCATCACCGAATCAAGCACCGACATCGTGATCACGACGGAAGTGCCCGAGTCGCAGATCGAGGTCCGCAGCGTTGAAGAGCGCGAGATCGGGGCGCTGATCGCGCCGTTCGGGGCGATCGTCAATACGCAGATCGGGCTCGAATCGTTCCAGCGCGGCGCCTTCGCCCACGTCGATCCCAAGAAGGTCGTGTTCAAGCTCGGCCATGACGGACCACCGGTCGGTCGCGGCATCTCAATCGAAGAGCGCGCCGACGGCGCGTACATGGCCTTCCGCGTGTCAAAGACCGCTGCCGGTGATGAGGCTCTGACGCTCGCCAAGGACGGCGTGACGCGTTTCGTGTCCATCGAATATTCCCCCCGTGAGAGCAAAGGAGAGGTCGCCTATCGGGACCGCCAGCGGATCACCAACTGGTCGCAGGTTGGTCTCAAAGGCGTGGTCAGCACCTACAAGCCGGTCTACGAACAGGCAGAAGTCCTGTACGTACGAGAGCAGGAAACACAAGGAGCAATCGCAATGGCCGATACCCCGGAGGCCCCGGTAGCCGGGGCGGTCACAGAGCCAATTCAGATCGACCTTGAACCATTCACGCGGCGGATTGAGGCGTCATTCGAGTCATTCGCGGATCGCATCCACAAGCTCGAGGAGCGGAGCCGCCAGGACATCGTGATCCCGGTGCCGCAAGGCAGCCAGTCCGACCTCAGTCGAGGCAACTGGATGCAGATGATCCTCCGCACGATGACCGGCGAACGTGTCTCCGACTTGGAGACTCGCGCGTGGGCCGACCTCATCACGGGAGACAACCTCGGCGTCGTGCCCGAGAGCTTCAGCACGGAGCTTCTCGGCATCATCGATGCCAACCGGCCATTCCTCGGCTCGACCCGGCAGGTCCCGACGCCGACGACGGGCGTGACCCTGAACATGCCCGTCCTGACGACTCGGCCAACGGCCGGCGTCCAAGTCAACGAGAAGGATGAGATCACGAGCACGGAGACCTCGATCACCTCGACGGGCTTCGATGCCGTGACGATCGCGGGCGGCGGCGACATCAGCCTCCAGCTGCTCAAGCGTTCCTCACCGTCCTACCTCGATCTGTATCTCCAATTGCTCGCCGAGGCGCTGTCGGAGAATGCCGAGGCCGAAGCCATCGCCGCGCTGCTCGGGGCCGGCGTCACGCCCGGCACGGGCACGCTCGATCCCGAGGCTCTGCTGATCGGCGAGGCATGGACCAATGCCCGCGCCGTTCGGCAGCGGGCCGACACGATGTGGCTGTCGAGCGATGCCGTTGCGGCGTTCATCGACGCCAAGATCGACGGCACCAATGCGCCGCTGTACTCGACCCTCGCGGCTGACATCACGGTCGGGGGCGGACCAGGTGGGCGCGTCTCTGGCCTCCGGCCGGTATTCGTTCCGGCGCTCGACGGATCTGGTTCCGATGTCGTCATCGGGCCGTCGCGCGGCTTCGCATGGGCCGAGGATGGTGCATTCACACTCCAGGTCGATGTGCCTTCGAAGGCGGGTCGCGACGTGGCCCTCATCGTCATCGACTGGTACGCGCCGCTCTATCCCACGGCCTTTACCGAGTGGTCGGTCTAGCAGCATGGCTGACTGGCCGGACATCGACGAGTTCAAGCAGGTCGTCAACGTCGACACGCAAGCCGACAACTGGACGACCACCCTCGAACGTGTCCTGGCCAGCGCTATCGATCGCGTCAAGCATGACGTTGGTTCGTGGGACGACTCCATCGACGAACCCGACGAAGCCCTCGCGCAAGCAGCTCTGCGGATGGCCGAGCTGATCGCGGAACGACCAGAGACGGCAACGGCCGGGACATCTGACCCGACCTACGTGCGTCTCCTATTTGGCCACCGAAAGAGGTTTGGATTCTCATGAGCACCAAGACGATCTTCATTCGCACCGACGCCGCGGGTGCGTTCACCTACGAGCGCAATTTCAAGGGCGTGATCCACGGTCTGGAGTTTCAGATCGGGACGCTGACGACGCCGGACATCGACGTCACCGACGACACCTACGGGGTCTCGTTCCTGTCTGTGAACGGCGTGGCGGCCGACACGGCCTACTATCCTGGCGAGTTCCTCCAGGACAACGCTGGCGCCGATCTTGAGGTCGACACCGGCGTCAAGGCTGGCACTGCGGCGGTCTGCATGGGCGTGCTCAAGGTCGTCGTGACCGGCGGCGGCAACACGTTCAAGGGCCGCCTCGTCGTCCTCTACGACTGACCATGAGCCAGAGGACGCTTGACGCCATCGCCAAGCGTGAGTCTGCCAAGAGGCCGGTTCCGATACTGGTGCCTGTCTCCAAGATCGTCCGCAAACCGAAGGCTACGGTGATCGTCGAAACGCTCGACGAAGGCGTCCCGATGGACGCTGCGGACTACATTGGTCAGCCTGCCGAGTCGTGAGCCTCAAGGGCGGTCCTCAACTGCGCGCGCGGCTGAAGGCGATTCGCGTCGCCTTCAAGCCGATCGGCCGGACGTGGGCCGACGGGGCGGTTGACGAGCTGCGTCAGAAGGTCCCGGTACGAACGGGCAAGACGCGGCGCTCGTTCCGGGTCAAGAGCGCGACGCAGCGCAAGGCCACGGTGGTGGGAGCGTTCACGGCCTACTTCATCGACGCCGGGCCGGTGCGTCACACGATCACCGCCAAGCACGCGCCGAACCTCGTCTTCCAGGGCCGATCCGGTCGGACGATCTTTGCCAAGAAGGTCAACCACCCGGGCTACCGCGGCCGGCCGTTCCGTGGACGCGCGGCGCATGAGGCGCTGCGAAAGAACCCGATGGCGCAGGGCATCATCGATCAGTGGAACCGGGCGGCATGAGTCAGGCCGCCTACCGCGCCGCTGCCGTCCAGTTCCTGTTCGACTACGCCGGCGATGCCGGGATCAAGCTCCAGGTGTATCCCGGCCGCCCGCGGACGATCTACCCGCCGACGGGCTTCGTGGACGCGATCCGCGAGACGTTCACAGCATTCACGGAGCACCACTTCCAGCGCGTTCCGATCGTCGAAGTGATCCTCGTCCACAGTCTTTTCGACTCGCAGGATGCCGCCGATCAGAAGGACGCCTTCGTGGACGGTTTCGTCGAGTGGGCCTACGAGCGAGCGCACGCCGCCGGGGCGAACACGCTAATCGGCGTCGCGTCCACGGAGGACATCCCCAACTACGTCCCCGACTGGCTGCCACCGGAGCAGCAGCGGATCTACTACGCCACGCGCATCGACTTGGAGGGCTTCGGCACGAACTAAACGAACAGGGTCTCCGTAGACCAGTGCCCGGTCGGTAGGGCGCACTCACCGTAGCGAATAGGAGTACCCGATGGCGGTTCAAGGCATCGTCAAGCGCCGCAAGCACCAGTTTGGGCGGCAGACTGATTTCGGCACGAAGGTCCCGGCGACCCGTGCCTACCCATTCAAGGGCGTGCCGGACGTCGATCTCGGCTGGACGGACCCCGACGTCGACGAGGGCTCGGTCGATCCGATCTCACCGCCATTCCGCGGCGTTGAGAACGTCACAGCCCCGCTGACCGATCCGGCCCTCAAGTACAACAACCTTCCCCTGCTAATGGCCGGTGTCTTCGGTGCCAACGAGGACCCCGTGACTGGCGGCGGCGGTCAGGAGACGTGGACGCACACGCCAGCCTCGCTGACGATCGACACGCTGGACCTGTTCACGTACGAGTTCGGCGACGATGTCCTGACCGACTGGTATCAGCTTGGCGATGCCGTCATCGAGACGCTCGAGATCACGGGCACGCGCGATCCTGATGGGCCGCTGACTACGTCGATGTCCTGGCGGTTCGGCTCGGCCTCGTCCACCGGCTCGACGGATTCGCCGGTCGACGGTTCGGTCCCGACCGCTGATCTGAACGTCGCGACGGCCGACGCGATGGTCTACCTCAAGGACGGAGCGATCTACATCGCGTCCGATCCCGATGATCTGCCGACCAGCCAGATCAGCGACGCGCTGCACGCCTTTGTCTGGCGCGTCACCAACACCTTCGATCAGAAGCGCTACGCCAATGGCGACAAGCTCTTCGACATCGACGCGTACGCCTTGGTGTCCCGGCTGATCGAGCTCGAATGCACGTTCGCCAAGACGGCAGACACGGTTGGCACGGGTTCCGAGTCGGATGCCTGGTTCAGCGACACGGCCAATGACCGCTACATCCGGCTCTTGTTTGAGTCCACCGTCGAGGCGGCAGCGGGTGTCTTCCATTCCTGGCAATTGACCTCGCCGATGCGCTACTTCACGCGGGCAGAGGGCGAGATCGGCGGCAACACGGTCATCATCCTGACGGCGCATGCGTTCTACGATGCCGCGACGCCAGAGCCCGTGGTCGAGAGCATTGCGGTCACGACGCTGGCCGGGCTGGATCTGTGATGGACGTTACGATGCGCTGTCCCTGCGCTCCCAAGGACGGGGAGGTCAGACACCCCGACGGCGACACGGTCACGCTCCGCGACACGCTCGACTACCGGACAGTGACGACGATCCGAAAAGCGATGACCGTCGTCGACACCGAGGATGATGCGGTGCGTCTCGCCGAGCGTCTGGCCATCTGCACCGAGTTCTACATGCTCATGGGCATCGAGCGCTGGACCATTGTCGATGAACGGGGCAAAGCCGTCCCGGTGAGCCACGGGGCGATCCGTGAGCAGCTCTTCACATCGGTCGATGTCGAGGCGGTTTCCGAAGCCGCCGAAGAGCTGTACAACTCCGTGGTCCTCCTCCCTTTGGTGCTCAGGGCGTCGCGCTCATCGCCGCCTATGCCGACGCCCGAATCGACATCTCCGACGCCGACGGAGCCGAAGCCCCTGAGGCCCTTGAGGCGATCCTCGACTACCACTACCCCGACGGACGGCATCGAGACGATTACCTCGTCGCCCGGTGGCGCCTCCAACTCCTCGCAGAGCTCAGTGTCGGCAGCCTGATCCGCCGCGACGCGGCCATTGAGGACGCTGGAGTGAAGAGATTGCAGAGGGCAGCCAATGGCCGCCGCTGAGACCGCGCGCCTCATCGCCAGCCTTGAGCTCAAGGACAACATGTCCAAGGGCATCAACTCCGCCGTGGGCGGCATTGGGAGGCTCGAAAGCAAGTTCAACAGGATCGGAGGCATCGCGCAGAGGGGCATTGGTAACGCTGTTCGCAACATCGAACGGCTCGGCATAGCTGGCGGACTTGCGCTTGCCGGGGCCGTGGCGTTCGGCATTCGCTCCCTCGGCGACCTGGCGAGAACCACGGAGCAGACCAACGCCGTCATCGCCTCCACCGGGGGTAAAGCCGGGGTCACGGCGGCGGCCGTGCGCGACATGGCCAACAGCCTGGAGAACCTCTCGACCGTCGATGACAAGGTCATCCAGGACGGCGAGAATATGCTCCTCACGTTCACCGGGATCGGGAAGGACATTTTCCCGCGGGCCACCAAGGCCGCGCTGAACATGGCCGTGGCGATGGCCGCTGGCAACGTCGAACAGGTCGACTTGCAGGCATCGGCCATCCGACTCGGCAAGGCGTTGAACGATCCCGTGAAGGGCATGACGGCCCTCCGCAAGGTCGGCGTTGCGTTCACCGCCGAGCAGATAAAGCAAATCAAGGCGCTCGTGGAGGCGGGCGACACCGTCGGCGCGCAGACGATCATCCTCAAGGAGCTGGAGACCGAGTTCGGCAATGCTGCGGCGGCCGCAGGTAAGGGTCCAGAGGCCTCGTGGCGCCGCCTTCAGGATACGGGTGAGAATCTATCGCAGTCGATCGCGCGCGGCCTTCTCCCGGTGCTCACGAGGGCGTCCGATTGGCTGTCCACGAAGCTCGCCGATCCGGCGGTGGTCAAGAGGATCGATGAGATCGGCGCGGGACTCGGCCGCGCCGGCGAGCAGGTCCTCGCATTCATCCAGACCGTCGATTTCGCGCGGATCGCCGATAGCCTTGGGATCGCGGTCGGCTTCGCAGGGAACATCGTGTCGGCCTTCCTGGCGATGCCCGATTGGGTCAAGACCGCCGTCATCACCGGCTGGGGCCTGAACAAGCTGACCGGCGGCGCCGTGAGCGGGATCATCGGTGAGCTCGGCAAGGGGCTCATCAAGGGCGTGCTCGGGATGAACGCGGGCGTCGTCAACATCAACGCGGCGACCGTGAATGGAGTCCCCGGAGTCAGCGCAGTCGCCGCAAAGGGCGGGCTCGGCGTGGCGTCTAAGGTCTTTCTCGTGGGAGAAGCCATCGGCTTGGCGTTGCTGGTGAACGAGGTCCGCAACGGCATCGCCGATGGCAATACCAAGACCTCGCAGGCCATCGCGACACAGACGCACGATTGGCTCGCCGGGCAGCCTTCCAAGGCCGACCTAGAAAAGGGGCTGGCCGGCGTTGAGAAGGGGATCGCGGATCTGCAAACGTCAAACCTGCCCCTCTTCCTGGTGCAGGGCGACGCGCTGGACAACCTCAAGAAGCTGCGCGTTGAGATCAAGCAACAACTCGCCGAGGCCCTTGGCCAACGGCTGACGGGCAACCTTGGCCGCCCAGGGCCGATGGGCCTTGCCGCTTCGGCATTGGCAAAGACCGCCACGACCATGACGGCCATCCAGGTCGGCCTTCGTGCTGACTTCGCAGCGGCGGTCGCGGCACTGCGGACGGCCAGCGATCCGAAGGCGATCCTCGCCGCCGCCGCTCGCGTGACGAAGGACATCCTCGGCGGCGTCGGGTCGGCCGGAACGACAAAGGGGACGATCGCCGATCTGACCGTCAAGCGCGACGCGGCGCTGAAGGCCGGTGACAAGACGACTGCCGCGATCCTGACCGCCGAGATTCGCAAGATCAGTCCGCTTGTCGCCGGACGCGCTCAGCAGGCCGCGCTGCTGGCGCAGGGTGCAAAGGTCGTCTCATCCAACGAGAGCGTGAAGCAGAAGGTCGCCGATCTTAAGAGCATCGAGAGCACGCTGCTTAGCGAGCACCGGACCACGGCTGCCGGGATCATCCAAGGGCTGATCGATGTCGTCAGCGCGGTCAAGGGGATCAGCATCCCTATCTTTCCGGTAGCAGGCGCGCTGGTCGGCAACGTCCACAACATGCCCGGCCCGAGACTTACCCCAGGCGGGCTCGTGGGCAATGTCCACAACATGCCCAGCGTCAATGTCACGACCAATGTCAACGTCACCGCGGCGCAGGTCACGAAGTCGATCGTGGTCCAGAACCGCTTCGGGCCGTCGGGTGGGTCACGCGAGATCAGCCACGACCTGATCTGATGAGCCTCCATTACATCTATTCGGACGCGCCGGCATCAACGATCGACATCACCGATCGTTGTCGGGTTCCTGGTCAAACCGGTCCCGTCCTCGAGGTCAAGGAACAGGCCGAAGAGGGCGCCGTCCCCATCTCGTCACTGGTCGTCGACGATCCACTGGGCGACATCGAGTTCACCGGTCACCGTCGTCTGTACATTTATGAAGACACGGCGCCCGTCGACGATCAGGTCATCTACAACGGCTTTACCGCAAATGAGCGCGTAGCCAGAGGCCCGAACCGACGTGGGGCCGGGCGCCAGTGGACGCTCGACCTGTCCGATCCCGACGTCCTGATCAATCGCCGGATCCTGAACGGTACGGATGCCAACCGCCCTGCTGAGACGGACCTCGCGCGCATCCAGGCGCTGCTCACGATGACCGAGCTGAACACGGTCGACGATGACACGTACGTCAACACCGGAGCTGCGACGACGGCGATGGATGCCGTCGACTATCGCGGTCAGAACGTGGGCGCCTACATCGACGACTGCCGCCAGGCATCAGGAAAGAACGCCTACATCCTGTACATGGAAGCGCTCGGCCAATACGGCTTGTGGTACGACTTCGCGTCGTCGACCGAGTACGACTCGGGTGCCTTCCTGACGACGAATGAGGCGCAGGAGATCGACAATGACACGATCTTCGGCTACTCAATCGAGCGGACCTACGTCAACCGCGATCCATCTCGCGTGGCGTCCGGCATCTACCTCGAATGGGCCGGGAATCCCGCGATCTATGTCGAGGATGCAGACACGATCGACGCCTTTGCCGCGATCGACTGGGCGGCGCCCTCTGAGAACGTCAAAAGCGAAGCGAAGGCGACGGCCCGCGCCAACCGCTACCTGAACGATGCGGATACCGAGCACGAGACGATCCATACGGTCGTCACGGATATCCCGCGCGACAAGGTCAACAAGATCAAGAAGGGGCAGCTCGTCCAGATCAAGGGCGAATGGATGCCGGGCTTCGTCACCTACCGAACATGTCGCGTGCTGTACCGAACGGTGATCGAGATCAGCGAGGACCCCACGGCCTCGTTCGAGATCGAGATGGAGCTTGACCCACAACCGATTGTTTGCCCGGACGCCACGCCGGATCTGACCTTCCCGCCGCTGCTCGGCAAGAACTCGGATGCCCTCGGCAACCTCCATTACCTGGTGCCCGGTCAGGGCTTCCCCGAGGTCCCCGCTCCATTCCACCACGGCGGCTGGCACTTCCCGTCCTATAACCGCAGCGGTAGCGGGATCGACTACGCGGGCAACTGCGTCGCCAACCGCATACGGATCGTGGTCATCGGCGATGGCACCTTGACAATCCCGACGCTCGAGGGTTTCGGCGGCCATGCCGATGGGCTCAGCGCCCGTCTGCGGTACCGCGCTGCCGACGGCACCATCCCGCTGGTCGAGGAACAGATCGGCGTGGCCGGCGATACCTTCGTGTTCAACATCTCGACCGAAGACCAGTTGCACTGCGCGAATTGGGTGGACATCACCGACGACCAAGGATCGCCGTGCGGTCATTACGCCTTCGGCTACGGCCCGCCCGGCGCGACCTGGGTACTCGACTGATGAAGATCACGAAGTCAGGGCCGAAAGTAAGGCTCCCCTTCGGGACCGCCACTTCGGGCGATGTCTCGGGCGGGCTCCCCGGTGATCTGACCGTCGTCGGGATCGGCGGGATTCCGGTCGATGTCAGCAGCCCCACCGATGGCGATGTCCTGACCTACGTCCTGGCGAATGCCGACATCGAGCTGCTGCCATCGAGCGGCGGCGGAGCAACCTTTGGAACACCGGCCATCGTCCTCGGCACTGCGGCGGCCGCCGGTGCCATCGATGAGGTGATCCGGCGCGACTCGACGATCGTGGCCTTCGATGCCACGGCTCCGGTCACGCAGGCGTTTGCGGATGTGGCGGCGACCGGCGCGGCAGCAATCGCAGCGCGGCGGGATCACAAGCACGGGATGCCAACCTCTCCCCTTGGCCTGCCGCTCGGTCTGACCGGCGCCACGGCAGCGACCCGCTACGTCGGCGCGACGGCTTCGGGTGCCCCGGCTTCGGGGACGTTCGCGGTCGGCGACTTCATCATCGACCAGTCGGGCAAGGTGTGGGTCTGCACGGTGGCCGGGACCCCGGGAACATGGGTGCAGATCAGCAGCGGGATCACCGTCGATGACGAGGGGACCCCGCTTGCAACCGCAGGCACCACGCTCGACTTCGTTGGGGCCGGCGTCACAGCGACGGGCGCCGGGGCCACCAAGACGATCACGGTCCCGAACAGCGTCTCCGGCACGTCCTACCAGATCGTCGCGGTGTATGACGCAAGCACCTCGGCGATCGCCGGCAACCCCGAGGTTGACGTGGTTGTCCCTGCCGCCGGCACGCTCGTCTCGTGGACGCTCCTGGCCGATGTCTCGGGCTCGATCACGATCGACATCTACAAAGCGGCCTATGCGAGCTATCCCCCGTCGAGCTCGATCGTCAACACGGGTTCGGGCGGAGTAAAACCGGCCCTTTCGTCGCAGTCCAAGAACCAAGACCTCACCCTGCTCCATTGGACGACTGCGCTCGCTGCGGGCGATGTCCTGCGCTTCCACGTCGACTCGACCGCGACGGTCAAGCGGGTTGAGCTGACCCTGACGTACACACGAACATGATGCGCTTCTGTCCCCGCTGCCACCGCCAGGTCCCGATCCCGGCCTTCATTGAGAAGATCGAGAGCGGCCGGGTCAAGATCATGTGCGGCAACTGCCGCAAGGGCTTCGTCGTGATCGAGCCGAAGCCCTGATGGCAGCGCGGTTCTGGGTCACGGGCGGCGTCAACAACAACTGGTCCACGACCGGCAACTGGTCCACGACCAGCGGCGGCGGCGGCGGCTCGGCGGTCCCGACGGCATCGGACGACGTGACCTTCGACAGCGCTGGGAACAGCGCCTGTAACACGCTCAATGCCGCGCGGGTTTGCAAGACGCTGACGGTTGCCTCGGGCTATACGAGCACGCTTACGATCACGTCGGGCGGCACGATCTCCGTGTCGGGCAACATCACCCTCAACACCGGGTTCACCTTTGTCAACGATAACGCCGGCGATGCCTCCAAGGGATTGAAGATGATCGTGGCCGCGACGATGACTTCCAACGGCAAGACCGTCTCGGGACCGTTCACGATCGAGGGTTTTACGAGCGGCACGGTCACCCTCGCTGACGCGCTGGCTGTGTCGGGCAACCTCACCCTGAACAACGCGACCTCGATCACGTTCTCGGGCGCCTTCGACATCACCGCCGACACCGCCACGATCAGCAATGGCGAGATTATCACGCTCTCGGGCAACGTCACGATCGCCGGCACGACGACCATCCAGAACGCGACCGATCAGATCGACGGAGCGTTCAACTGGAACACTTTGGGCCTGACGATCGCCTCTGGGGTCACGCTCCAGGGCTCGGCGACACTCGTGTTCAACGGGACCGGGACCTGGGCCGCCAACGACACCGCCATGACGATGAACATCAACATCGCGGCCGGTGGCGGGACACTGACGATCTCGGGAACGCACACCTACAAGACCGGCACGATCACCTATACCTCGGGCACCGTCGACGCCTCGGGCTCGACCCTCAATCTGACCGCCGCGACCACGCTGAACACGGCCGGCATGAACTGGGCCAGCGTCAATCTCCTGACATCGTCGACGCCGGTCACGATCACGATCAACTCACTCCTGACGGCCACCGGAACACTGACGCTTCCGGCCAACGCCAATGCCACCTTCGCAGGCACCGCGGGATGGACGGTGGGGACGTTTACCAACGGCGCGGGTTACAACAACAAGACGACCACGTTCGGAGCGGGTCTGACCTACACGATCACCGCGCAGTTCACGATGATCGGCACCAGCACCACCGTTCATAACTTCTTCGTCTCGAGCACGCCTGGAACGCTGGTCAACTTCGTGCTCGGCGCGAGCGCGGGACAGGACGTCGGGTTCGTCGATCCGACCGACATGGACGACACGACCGGAGTGACGATCTTCACCTATAAGGGGGTGATCGTCACGTCATCCAACTGGACGGCGAGCGTCCCGTCAGGCGGAGTCGGCGGCGGTGTGCGGGCGTTCGGCTACGCGGGCTAGCCACGCGACGACCAACGCCAGAGCGATCGGGATCTCGCCCAGGAGATAGTCCAGGCCGAACCCGTTGCGCGCGTTCGTGATCGCCGTGAGGTAGTCGAGCCACATCCCGCCGAACGGCAGCGCTAGGAGCGCGAATACCCCGATGCCCTTCCAGAACGCCCGCCGACGAACGCCAAGCAACGCGAACGGTGCGAGCGTCGGCTTGATCGGGACGAATGCCAGCGGCCACGTCCAGACGAGGCCAGCAGCCAGCGCAGCGAGCGCCCATAGCGACGGGTTGCCGTAGACGAGGATGACCCACGTCCGGGGATAGCAGAGGATCGCGGCAAGGATCGGCCACGTCCACGGAGCGGGCCGCAGACGGGCCAGGCTGGCCGCGATGATGCCGAGCGGCACTATCCACCACAGGATCGCCGGCAGGACGGTCAACGGCACCAGGACGTAGAGCAGCGTCGGCGGGTAGAGCGTCGGCACGACGTCGGCGTTGACCAGGTACGGACCCGCCAGTTGAGCAGGCAAATAGAACCCATCCCCGGCCAGCCACGAGCGAGCGCGGTCCATGTAGATCCCGAAGTCCATGCCGACGGTCGGATGGCCGATGGCCGGCGGCAGGACGATGCTCCCCTCGATTGCCGCGAAGAGAAGCAGGACGCCAGTCAGCGCGACCGCGACGAACCGCCCAAGCCTTCGGGTGGCTTCGCTGTCTCCGGTGCCAGCGCGCGCCCACCTTCCGGCACGAGTCATTGCGACCCCTCTCAGGTTGCTTGTTGACAGCGTTTATAACAGGGTGCTAGGATGCCGTCAATGGATAAGGAAGTCACCACCCCACTCCGATCCGGCGGTTACGTCTGGGGACCCGAGCGCGTCGCCCTTGGCGTCACGATCCGCAAGCTCGCCGAACTCTCCGGTGTCGACAAGGCGATCCTGTCGATGTCTGAGAACGGTCGCATGATCCCCACGAGCGCCGAATATCAGGCCGTCACGGATGCGCTGCGCAAGGTGCGCGACCCGGGGGTAATGGCGTGACCCGCAGACAGTATCAGGTTATAACTCACCTTATCGGAAGTAGGTGCTTCAGCGCACCGGCCCCGGTAGGACGTCTCCAATCGTTACATAAGCAGCATTATCGGCAGCTCCCCTCCCCCGCCGAGCGCATCGCCGACGAGATGGCCGGAGGCACGGCATGACCGACACCCTCGGCCCGCTGCTCATCGCCTTCTTCGCGACGGTCGCCGGAGTCTCGGTCTGGATCGCCTGGCAACGGGTGTCGCGGCCGTGACCCCGCCCACCGTGACTTTGGGCGAGCAGGTAAGGCGCGCTCGCGGGGTGACGGGCCTACGTGAGCTGGCGCGGCAGATCGGGATCACCCCGAGCTACCTCCACGACATCGAACACGACCGCCGCCGTCCATCGGAGGCGACCTGGAAGAAGCTCATCCTGGCCCTTCCGGTCTATGGCGGGGCTCTCGTGGACGAGCTGGTCCGCGAGCTGGAACATCAGCACCCGGACGTGTATGCGGCCGTCTATCTCCGAGGAATGGCTCGCGGCCGACAAAACGCCGAAGAGGATGCGAGGCGGCCATGACCCCCGCCACTTTCCTGCTCCTCCTCGCCCTCATCGTGGCCCAGCTACTGGCGATGGGCGTCAGGGTGGCGCCGTGACGATCCCCACCGATTCCCTCGACGCGGCCTGGGCCGAAGTGGAAGAGGCGCTGCCGAAGGGATGGGCCATGAACGTGTTGTGGGGCACGGTGACGAAGGAACGCTGGGGTGCCGCGGCGGGACCGTTCCCGTCGAGTCTAGGTGACCATCACCAGTTCGGTGGCGGTTCTACTCCCGCCGCCGCTCTTCATGCCCTCGCCGCGCACCTTCGGGAGGCGGCGGCGTGAAGCGCGGAGCATGCGTGGCCGAGTACGAGATGGGCAGCGTCTGCGGCCAGGGGCCGGATGGGCATCTTCACGAACCTGTCATCCGGAATTTTTGCCCATATCCCGAACGCCACCACCTGTACGTCCCGCCGCCGAATGACGCGGAAGCACTCGGAGCGCTCGTGATCGAGCTGCAGGCTGTCCTCAAGACATTGAAACGGATCGCGCGCCAGTTGGAGAAGGTGGCATGACGACCGAAACCCTGATGCGGCCGGCGCCCGTCGAGGTTGTCTCGCCGATCAAGCCGAGTGAGGCGATCCGGTTGGGTTGCTTGCTGGCGCCGGTGCAGGCGTTCGGGAGTCTATGGGGCGTTGGCCACCGTCGAGGCGACGGCCATGCCTGCGTCGTGGGAAGCATGTTGCTCGGCGGTTTTCCCGAGAGGGGCATCGCCGGCTGGACCGGTCATGAAGTTCCCTGCCCGCAAGGTTGCCCAAGACTGTCGTACGAGGGGGGCACCGTTCCGCATCTCAACGACGACCACCACTGGTCCCGCGAGCGCATCGCCGACTGGCTCGAAAGCCTCGGGCTATGAAGCCCCACGCTCACCCCGTCGCTTCTGAGCTGGCCACCGTGGCGCTGCTGGCCGCGTTCCTCGGCGCATGGCTGGTCGGGATCGTCGTGGTGTTGGCGGTGGTGGGCGGTGCGTCGTGACAATGAATACCGCTCCCGACTCCCTCGATGCCGCATGGGCTGAGGCGGAGGCGGCGCTGCCGGAAGGCTGGACGCTGGACGCACTTCGCCGCGGCGGCAATGGTGTCTGGCACGCCTACGCCGACAGCAATCAGCACTTGGGCGGACCTTACCGGGGTCGGCCCTTTGCGGATGAGGCCGGGGCAACCCATGTTGCCGCCCTCCGCGCCTTAGCCTACAGGCTGCGAGCACGGGTGCCGTCGTGACCGACCTCGCAGCACCCCCGACCGTCACCGCCCGCCGGATATGTCCGCGTTGCGGCGGGAGCGGAACGGTTCCGCTCGCGAAGTCTGCGGCGGCTGTCCTCGATGTTCTAACCATTGCTCGTGGAACGCCGTTGCTAAGTTCCGAGATCGCGTTGGGTGTCGGCCTATCCCATCAACGGATTGACGGCATCTTGCTCGAACTCCAACGTGCCGGTCTTGCCATCCAGCTACTTCGCACAGCGCAAGGCTACGAATGGACGCGGGCCATCTACGACGAACGTGGCTATAGCGAAATCGTCCGGCCATCACTCGGACCTCTCGCTGAGGCATACGCCATCGAGGACCGTTTCCGATGACCGACCTCGCCGCACCCCCGACCGTCACCGCCCGGCGCCTGCTGGCCGACCTCGAAGCCGCCGGCGTCGACCCGGCCGTCGTGGCCCTCGTGCGCCATGGGCTCGGGGCGATCGCCGGCGAGGTTCGGGAGCTGCCGAGAGGCATCCCGCAAGTCTCCGGCTCCATAGGGCTGCGCGAAGTCCTGGAGCTGATCGAGCCGGGGGAGCGGGCGTGAGCTGGACGCGATTGCGGCGCGCTTTGGGCATTGTCCATGAGGGTGATCCTGGCGCGTGGCGATGCGAGTTCTGCGATCACTGGACGATCGGCGATCAATGTTTCAACCACCGCATGCGGGTCTTCCGAGCGCCGGATTATCCGCGGCCATCGCCGCCGCCGCCGCCTCCGCCGATGCCAGCGGTTCGCGTGCTCCATGAATGGATACTGATCCCGACCGAGGCCATCGAGGATGGGATGCCCGTTCCGGCCGTGGTCGATTTCCTGCGCCAAGAGGGTGTGGACGTTTCGCCATCGACGGAGCCCACGCCGTGACACAAGTTCAGATTGACCATGACGGCACCGGCTACCGGGTCTTCGTCACCGAAACCGGGCTCGACAAGCGCCACTGCGGCCCGCGCTGGGCGACACCGCGTCAGGCCATCGCCTACTCCGAACTCGTGGCCGTCGAGCATCCAA
>CAYLSK010000021.1:0-22820 GCA_964385975.1 uncultured Anaerolineaceae bacterium
GAACGCAACCGACGCGGCGAACAACGCCCGCCTGCTCGACGCGCTGCGCGGCCTCTCGCCCCAGCGGCGCGGTGCGCGCTATGTCTGCGTCCTCGCGGTTGCGCTGCCGGGCGGCGCCGGACCGCGCGGCGGACTGCGCCTCATCCTTGCTCGCGGGACCTGCCGCGGTCGAATCGCCAGCGAGCCGCGTGGGAGCGGCGGATTCGGGTACGACCCGATCTTCGAACCCGCGTCGGAGCCGCCAGGTGGCCGGACCCTGGGGCTGTGGACGCCCGCCGAGAAGCACGCCGTCTCGCATCGGGCCAGAGCTGCCCGGCGGCTGGCCCATCGACTGAAGGAGCTCGGGCTCTGATCGGCCGGCGGACCCTGCGTGTCTGTGGCGCGGAGCCGGTTCCGATTCCACTGAGGCTTGCCTAACGGACACCGTTCGGTCATCGATGTCAGCAACCCGGGGACCTGTGTCCCAATCAGCCTGAATTTCGTCGCGGCGTCTGGTGGGGCTGGTGGTGCCGACCGGCTGTGGGTCACGATGGTCGCCTACGCCAACATCTGGCTGGAATCGCGGCAGGGCGCCGGCCGATGCCGAATCCGTCGTAGCCGGGATGCTCGAACCCCTTGGCGACCGTCGTTAGACGAGCACCAGCACGTTCAACGCCAGGAGCGTGCCGAGGACCTGCGGAGCGGCGATAAGACCACCAGGCGGGCCGGCCCGCGGGATCGGGGCACGGGTCGCCCGGGCTTGGCCGCTGCTCCGTTTCTATCCCTCGACCCGCATCGAGCGCTCGACGCCGTCGGCTGTCAGGTCGATCAGGTAACCACGGAGAATGCCGTGGTTGGCCTCGGAGCCGGCGTTCACGCAGAGCGTGTCGCCGATTCGCCGCTCTCCCCCAGATTCGTGGATGTGGCCGTGGACGCCGAGCACTGGTCGGAACCCTTCGATCGCCTTGCGGACGCCAGTGGAGCCGACCGGCCCGCGCAGCACGTCGCCGGCGGAAACCGTCGGCTGGAGGGTGGGCGAGAGGAGCGGGGCGGTGTCCAGGCCGGAGTCGTACGGCGGCACATGGGTCATCATCACCGTCTTGCGCGCATCTCGGACGCCGGCCATCAGGTCTGACAGGCGGTCGAGGAACGCCTCCTCGGGGAGCTCGCGCGGAGTGGACCAGGGCGTTGGCGACGACCAGCCCATGCTCACCAGCTGGTGCCACGGCGTGAGCTCGATCACCTGCTCGTTGACGTTCTGGGCATACGTGCTGTCGGCCAGGACGGGGTCGATCGCGAAGTCGTCGTCGTTGCCGGGCATCAGGTAGACCGGAATGGCCGAGCCGTCAAGGCGTTCCGCGGCGAGCTCCATCCAATCCCGAGCTCGCCGGGTGATCTGCTCGTGGAAGTGGCGGCTGACCAGGTCAGGATCGGTTTCCATCGCCGCCGCCTCGGCGGGCGAGACCCGCACGGCGTAGTAGCCAACGTCGGCGATCGAGCGCTCGAGCTCCGTCAGCTCGGCCTCTGTGCGGGCGACCCGCCGGCTGCCGAGCAGCGTCGCGCTGAATGTCCCGGCCGGGTGCTCCACGACCGGGACGAGCGCCTTGCCGGTGAGGTCGCCGGCGATGAGGACGGCGTCCACCTTGTAGGTGTTCGCCTTCGTGGCGTTGAGCAGCTTCCGCCAGGCGCGCTCCGACGCGTGGATGTCGGAGCAGATGTAGAGCCGGAACGGCTTCGGCATCGGCGCGTTACCCGGAGACTGGCACGATGCCCGCGATCGGGACGGACATTGATCGGCTCAGAGTGCAGGCTCCTCGGGACTGGTGGGGGACCCCGTCATCCTACCGCCCCGTCGGGCGGGCGACCCGTATCCCCCACCGCCACCCGTCACGATCGTGACGGTCGAGCCCGGCAAGAGCGTGCGGGCGCCCTTCGATCCGACCCTCACCCGTCCTCCTCCGGGGTCGCGGACGATGAGCCGGGTCGGCGTCCCATCTGCCCCACCCGCCGCGCCCCATGGCCTGAACCGCGGGTCCGTCTGCTCGCAATAGAGGACCACCATCTGGGGCGCGTCCAGGACGAGATACGTCCGCCGGATCCCCTGTCCGCCGGACCACCGCCCACGGCCACCCGACCCACCGACAAGCTCGGATCGCACCAGTCGCCACGGATACTCGAGCTCACAGACCTCCGCAGACAGCATGCCAACATTCGATGTATGGGTGTCGACCGCGTCGAGGCCGGCCCCGCCAGGCGTGGACCGACCGTCAGGGGAACGTCGTGGCCCATGCGCCCCGCTGCCACCCCCGACCACGTCCTGCATGACGACCGGCCTCCCGGACCGGGGAGACGGTCCCTCGGCCATGATCGAGAAGAATCCGACGAAGTGGCCGGCGACCGCCAGCTCCGGCCATAGCCCCGCCGCCGCCCGGACCAGGGTGTCGGCGAGGCGCTGGCAGGTGAGGTGCCGCACGCTTACCGCCGCCGGCCAGCGCGGGTTGAGGACGGACCCGGCCGGGCAGACAATCGAGACCGGCCGGAGCGTCCCGTCATTCGTCGGGATTGCGCGGTCGGTCACGGCCCGCACGAGGTACGTCACGCAGGCGAGCGTGCTCGCCCAGGGGACGTTGAGCCCGCTGGCGACCTGCGCCGCGGACCCGGACAGATCGACCCTGAGGCGATCGCCCCGCTTGACGAGCCGAACGGCGATGCGGATCGGCGAGCCGCCGGCCCCGTCATCGTCGAGGAACGCCTCCGCTTCTCCCGAACCGTCCGGGAGCGCCCGCAGCGCCAGACGGGTCCGGCGCTCCGCATGGTGGAGAGCTGCCGCGTAGATCGCCCGAAGCCGGACGGGGCCGTGTCGTGCCGCGAGCTCGACCAGTCGCCGCTCGCCCAGCCGGCATGCCGCAACCTGCGCACGCAGGTCGGCCGACGTTCCGACGGGATCCCGAACGTTGGCCGCGATCGTCGCGTACAGATCGTGGACCGGTCCGGCCCCGGTCTCCAGGCGGATCGGCGGGAGGACCAGGCCCTCCGCGAAGAGCTGTCGATGGTCGGCGCCCTCCGTGCCGGGGTTCGGGCCGCCGAAGTCGACCTGGTGGGCCACCGTTCCCACCCAGCCGAGAGGCTCACCGGCGGCAAAGACCGGCCGGATGACGTTCACGTCCGGCGTGTGCGCGCCGCCGCGGTAGGGATGATTGGCGATGAATACATCACCCGGCTCGATCGACGCCCCGTGCGTTTCGATGGTCGCCCGGACGACGGCGCCAATCGCCCCCAGCTGGGCCGGGATGAAATCACCCTGGGCGACGAGCCGGCCGTCGACGTCGAAGACGGCACACGAGTAGTCGAGCATCTCGCGGATGATCGGACTGTAGGAGGCATGCCGGAGAGCTGACCCCATCTCGGACGCGATCGAGACGAGGGCAGCCTGGACGACTCCGAGAGTGATCGGGTCGACCCCGGATCGGCGGTCCGCGGGCGACGCCCGACGGGGCGAGCTCATCGCCGATCCTCCCGCATGTGCAGCTCGGCCCAGCGGCCCACCCGAGCAACCTGCCGGTCGAGCACGAGCGTCGTCGCGTCGAGCTGTTCCACGATCGCCGGGCCGACGATCCGGTCACCGGCTCGAAGAAGGTCGCGGCGCCAGACCGTCGCGCGTCGCGGGCGACCGTGACCCGGCAGGCGGACGGTCCGCGAAGCGAGTCGCGCCGCGCGGTCCGGCACGCCGTCCGGTCGCCCGGGCGCCACCACCGCTGGGGCGTAAGCGTCCAGGCGGCCGATCGCCGATAGCCGCATCGTGACCGCCTCCACGGGATCCTGGGCGCGGTGCCCGTAACGGGCTTCGTGGACCGCATGGAACGCGCCGGCGAGGCGCCCGACCGCAGCCGCGTCGAGGCCATCGAGGCGGACCGTCAGCTCGTGACCCTGGCCGAGGTATCTACAGTCGACGTTCGCCTCGAACTCGTGTCGTCCAGCCTTGACGCCGTCCGCCAGGAGCTGTCGGCCCAGTCTTGCCGCCTGGGCGACGAACCAGCGAGCGAGCGTCGCCGGCCTGGCCACGTCGAGCCGGATCAGGACCGTCTGCGCGGCTTCGAGCCGGATGTCGGCAGCCACCATCCCGGATGCCGACAGGAGGCCCGGCGCGGGCGGGACGATGACTTCGCCGAGGCCCAGCTCGCGCAGCAGGCTCCCTGCATGGAGCGGTCCGGCGCCGCCGAATGCCACGATCGGCAGGCCGCGTGGATCTGCCCCTCGCTCCACCGACACCCGACGCAGCGCCGCCGCCAGACCGGCTGTCGTGAGCTCGACGATCCCGTGGGCGGCGGAGACGACGTCCATGCCCAGCGCGGCGGCGAGGGGTTCGAGGGCCGCTCGAGCGCGAGCCGGGTCAAGACTCAGGCTGCCGGCGAGCAGGGTTGTGGGCGCGAGGGTGCCGACGACGACGTGTGCGTCGGTGACCGTAGGCGCTCGGCCACCGCGCCCGTAGGACGCGGGTCCGGGATCCGCACCAGCGCTGTCCGGCCCGACGAACAGGCCACCGGCCGCATCCAGCCGGGCGATGCTCCCGCCGCCGGACCCGGCCGAGACGATGTCCAGCGCAGGGACGAGGAGGGGCGCGCCAAGGACGTGCTGAACGTTCACCCGCGAGGCCGCATCCTCTTGTACGAGGCAGGTGTCGACGCTCGTACCGCCCATGTCCAGCGTGAGGAACTCGTGGATCCCGAGCCGCCCGGCCAGCTCGATCGCCCCGCCAACGCCACCGGCCGGTCCGGACAGGGTCAGCCGGTGCGGTTCGAGGGCCGCCCGCGCCCCCGGCAACAGGCCGCCGGTCGACTCCATGACCAAGAGGGGCGCCAGGACCCCAAGTCCGGCCAATCCCTCGGCCGCGCGCCGAAGGTAGTCGCCCACGACCGGGCGGAGTGCGGCGGCCACGACCGTCGTGGCCGTTCGCGGGTACTCGCGGAACTCACGCGCCACGTCGGAAGCCAGGGTCACCGGCACACCCGGCAAGGCCGTCCGCAGCGCGGCGCCGAGACGCGCTTCGTGGGCCGGCTCGAGGTACCCGAACAGGAGCGCGACCGCCACGACCTCGGGCTTGCGTCGCCGGACTGCGGCCACGACCCTTTCGATCTCAGTGTCGGTGAGCGGCACCAGGACCGAGCCGTCGCCGGCGATCCGCTCGCGGACTTCGAGGCGATCTGCGCGCCTGACGAGCTCGCGGGGTCGCGGCTGGTGCAGGTCGTACATGTCCGGTCGCATACCGTCGCGGATGCCGAGGATGTCCCGGAAACCGGCGGTCGCACACAGGACGACTCGGGCAGTCCGGCCCGTAAGGAGGGCGTTGGTGGCGATCGTCGTGCCGTGGACCACCCGCCGGATCTTGCCCGCCTCGACACCGGCGGCGACGAGCGCCGAGACGGCCTCAAGCAGCCCGCGCGATGGGTCGGTCGGGGTCGTGGGGACCTTGGCCACCCGGCTCCGCCCGTCCGCGTGGACCGCCACGGCATCCGTGAACGTCCCACCCACGTCGATACCGACCGCCCAACCCTGCGGATCCGAGCTACCCGCCAGGGTTCGATCCTGAGCCACGCGTCCGATCGATCAGTCGGGCGGAAGCTCGCGGTACATGAGTCCGGTGTCGATGCCTTGGGCTCGGTTCCGGGCCCACTGGATGACGTAGATGACGATCCCGGCGACGAACACGATGATCGTGAATGTGATCCCCGTCCGGTTGAGATAGGTGAGGTTGTCCTCGTCCTTGAGCTTTCCGACGAAGTTGATGATCGGGCTGAGGCCGGCGAACCAGTACACAACGCCCATGATCACCACCCAGATCGCGCCGAGGACGGGCAGCCATGATATGAACGGGGCGTCCTTGACCAAGTCCGGCCGGGTGAACCGGGCGAGCAGCGCGTTGACCCCGGGCATGATCCATGTGAGCCCGGCAGCAAGGATGCTGAACCAGAGCGTGGCCACGAGGTTGAGCTTGCCATCGAGGATCGGATCCGGGTTCGGTGCCAGTCCAGTCGCCTTGAGGATGGGGAAGTTCTGGAGGAGGGCGATGACGACAGCCGCCACGAGGACCGCGGCGATCGCGTTGGCCGGCGCCCGCAGCCGCTCGGACACGGCGCCGAACCACTCGGGGACCTGTCGGTCGAGGCTCCAGGCGAGCATCATCCGGCTCATAAAGATCACGTAGACCGGGCAGAGGAGGTACGGGAAGAGCGTCACGGAAAGACTGATGACCGCCCACAAGGGCCACAGTCCAGGGACGGCGATCGCGCCCGTGAGGGGCATCGAGTTCGGCTGGCCGAGCGGAAGGCCGGGATCAGTCGTGAACCCCCAGTAGTTAGCGCCCCAGGCGACCTGGGCGTCGAGGCCCAGACGGTTGCTGATGAAGTCGTTGTACGCGGAGTTCATGAACACGGCGATCGCGAGCGCCCCGAGCAGCGCGATGAGGATGCCGCGACGGATGTTGCCCCGGATCTCGCCGCTGATGTAGGCCGAGTACTGGAAGCCGATGTAGTTGAGCAACACGATCCCGGCGATGAACGCGAAGGTGTTCGGGTCGAAGCTCACCCCGTCGGACTTGAATCCAGCGTCCGCGCCAGCCTTGGCCAGTTGGTCGACGGTGATGCCGTTGGCGTACCCCGGCAGGTTGGCAGCGAAGTTCTCCGGGGTGATCGTCAGCATGCCGACGACGAACATGAGCACGGCACCCAGGAGACCAAGAACCGCGAGCCCGGTGATGATCTTATGGAAGCGACGAGTCGGCTGGAACACCACCACGGCGATGAGCCCGAGAACGATGAGCGAAGCGATGAAGCCGGGGACGCCGGTGACGTAGCCGGGCTGGTCGGCGAACCAGTTGTTCGCGTCGACGAAGAACTGGCTGCCCGTCCCGATACCGATGATCCGTCCGGTGATCTGCAGATTCCGGACGAAGATCGGGACCTCGAACATGATGATCGCGAGCGAGGCGAACCAGAGGGTGAAGCTCTCGAGCCAGCCAAGCAAGGGTCCGACGCGGGGCACGATCCGGCTGGTGAACACGTAGTCGCCGCCGGACCGCGGCATGACCGACGTGAGCGAGGCAAAGATCAGCGCCAGGAGGACGGCCGCCAGCCCGACCAGGATGGCCCCCCAACCGTACGTCGTGAATCCGGCCATCGTGCCGATCGGCACGAATCCGAGCGAGTAGAAGACGGGATACCAGCCGACACCGGCCCCGATGAACGCCGCCGTGTTAAAGAACAGCGCATTGAGGACGCTGACCTCGCGGACCAGTCCAGACGACTGTCGCGTGAAGAGCGCCCGACCTTCGGTGACGGCCATTCGACGCAAGCCTCCAGTCAGGCTCGCGACCGCGCCTCGGGTGTACCGCTGCGGCGGTCGCCGGGCTTCGCTCCCGCCGCCTCCCTCCAGCTCGGGGCGAACCTTCGAGCATCGAAGGCGCCGCTAGTATACTGACCGCCTCTCGAGCCGGAAGGGCAAATTTCCGGCGTCCGCGAACGTGGAGCCTCGTTGTCGCGATGACGTCGGCCGACGCCTCTTCCCCCATCCGGACCCTCGGTGACCCGCTTGCGGAGGCCCTCCGGCTGATCGGGCTCGCCGATGCCCGCGGCCTCCAGGTTCGACTCATGGGTGGCCTCGCCTTCCACGCCCAGGCACCCACCTGGACCGCAAGGATCGACCGGGACGGCCGCGACCTGGATCTGGCGACCCGAAACCGCGACCGCAAGGCGCTCGTGGAGCTCCTCATCGCCGAGGGCTACACGCCAGACCGGCAGTACAACGCCCTCTACGGCCACAAGCAGCTCTACTTCGTCGACATGCCGCGCCGTCGCCCGGTCGACATCCTCGTCGACAAGCTCGAGATGTGCCATCAGTTCGAGTTCGCCGGTCGGCTCAGCGCGACGCACCCCACGCTGCCTCTGGCCGAGCTCCTCATGTCGAAGCTCCAGGTCGTCAAGATCAATCGGAAGGACGTGCTCGACGCCTTGATCCTGCTGGCCGAGCATCCGCTCGGTGACGCGGACGGCACAGGCGAAGCGGACGACGCACGGGCCATGATCAACGTCCGCAGGATCCAGGAGCTGACGTCGACGGACTGGGGCTGGTGGCGAACGACGACCGACAACCTCGAGAAGCTCCAGGCATTCCTTGCCGGGGACATCACCCCTGCCGAGCTGGATGTTGGCCGACCGCTCCGCTTCGATCCTTCGGCCCAGGTCGCCGCGCTACGCACCGCCATCGACGCTGGCCAGAAGTCGACGAAGTGGAAGCTTCGCGCCCGCGTTGGGGACCGGATGCCGTGGTACGAGGAACCGGAAGAGGTCGGCCACGACTAAGGCAGAGCCAAGTGGCTCGCTGAACGGTCTCCGGGTGGGCGTCGCGCAGGTCGGCGCGCTGGTTGGAGATGTTGCGGCGAACCTCGCGCTGGCCCGGCGCTATCTCCTTCGTGCGGCGTCTCGCGGCTGCAACCTGATCGTCTTCCCGGAGTCCTTCGTTCAGGGATATTCGATTCGACCGGAGACGCTGTTGCTGGCGGAGCCTTCAGACGGGGTGTCGGCCACCGCCCTGCGGGCGCTGGCGACCGAGACCGGCGTCGCGATCGTCGTGGGGTTCCTGGAGCGAAACCCGGGCAACCCGGCCCGGCCGTTCAATGCGGCATTGGTCGTTGACGCCGACGGGCGCCTCGCCGGCGTCTACCGCAAGACCCACCTGTTCGAGCGCGAGCACGAGGCGTTCACGCCGGGCGACGCCTACCCGGTCTTTGAGCTGTCCTTGCGGGGGCCGCGCTCGGGACCGCGCCGCTCCGTCGAGCCGGTTCGCGTCGGCGTCTGCATCTGTGCGGATATCGAGTACCCGGAGGTCGCTCGCGTCCTGGCGCTCGGTGGCGCCCAGGTGCTGGCGGTGCCCTCCGCGGACATGGAGCCATACCGCGCGCAGCAGGCGGCCAATCTGGCCTCTCGCGCGATCGAGAACAATGCCTATGTTGCGCTTGCCAACACCGTCGATCGCCGGCGCGGCGCCACCTTCTTCGGCGGCAGCGGGATCGCCGGCCCGGACGGCAGCCTGGCTTCGGCGGGATACCTGCGGCCCCGGCTCGTGATCGCAACGCTCAACGACGCGGCCGTGGAGGCGTCAGGGGGTTCGGGTGCGTACCTGCGCACTCGCCGGCCTGACACGTACGGTGAATTGCTCGCGACACCGTCGGAATCGGCCTCGGTGTAGGCGCAGGGATGGTGGACCTCTACCGATTCAAAGTGACGATTTCGCGCCGGCTGGAGCCCGTGATCGACGAGCTCGCGCGGCGCAGCGTGAGCCCCGACGCGTTGACCCTGGCCGCCGTTCCGGTTGGGCTCGTGGCTGGCGGGTGCCTCCTCCTGTCGCCGGCAGTCCCCGCAGTCCTGCTGGCCGTGCCGCTGCTCGCCGCCGCCCGCCTGATCCTGAACCTGCTGGACGGGGCGGTCGCCCGACGGGCTGAGCGGACGCACCCGAGGGGTGAGCTCTACAACGAGCTCGGCGACCGGCTGACCGACATTGCCTTTCTGGCGCCTGTTGCCTTCCTGCCGGGCGCCGACCGGACGACCGTGCTGCTCGGGGTGACCGGCGCCGTGTTCGCGAGTCTCGCGGGGCTGGCTCCCCGGGCCGCTGGCAGCGAACGAATCTATGGAGGCATCCTGTCCAAGCCCGGACGAATGGCGCTCCTTGCCGTCTGCGCGGTTGCCGCCTTGATCGTTGGCCCCGAAGCCTGGGGTCCATTTGGTCCGCTGCTGCTGCTCGGGACCGTTCTGACGGCCGTGGAGCGGATCGTCGTGGCTGCTCGACGGCTGGCATGATCGTCGTCGATAGCGCACCTGCCATCCTCCTGGTCGGGTCCGCCGCCGGCATCGCAGGGGCAAGCGGATGGGCCCTGCTTCGTCGGGTCCGGCCGCGGCCTGGGTTGACCGGGCGAACGGCCCTCCAGCGAGCGTTGAGCTATGCGGCGCTCGCCCTGGTCTTGGCCGGCGCCGTCCAGGCGGGGACGCCTGGCGTCGCCCTGTTGATTGCCGTCCTTGGCGCAATCGGGTTACTGGAGTGGTCGCAGCTGATGGACCTGCCGGTCCACCACCTGGTCGCGCTGCAGGCTGCGAACCTGGCGATCGTCGCCTCAGCGGCGATCTTCGGCATGGCCGCCGCGGAGTGGCTCATCGGAGGTCTGGTCCTTGTCGGAATCGCCTGGCCTGTCGTACGTTCCGATACTGGCAGGGCGCTACGGGATCTCGGTCTGGCGGCCGTCGGCTGCGTGGTCATTCCGGTGTTGCTTGTCCACGGGGTCCTGCTGACGGTCGAGCGCGGCGCGCTTGGCGTCACGTTGTTCGCGGCTCTCGCGGTGGCCTGTGCCGGATCGGACGTGGGGGCCTTCATCGTCGGCCGCCGGTTCGGGCGCACGCCGCTGGCACCGAGGCTTTCGCCCAACAAGACCCGCGAGGGGGTGGTGGGCAACGTTATTGGTGCGGCGCTCGGCCTCGCTCCATTCGCAGGTCTACTCGCGCCCGCCTTCGGCCCGATCTCGATGCTGGTCATCGTCGGTCTGGTCGCGATCGGCGCGCTGTGGGGCGACCTGTTCGAGTCCGCGGTGAAGCGCGAGGCCGGCGTAAAAGACGCCGCGCGGTGGCTGCCGGGCTTCGGCGGCATCCTTGACCGGATCGATTCGCTGCTCCTGGTCGTGCCGCTCGTGTATTGGGCCCTGCGAGTGTCGGACCTGACCCGATGATCCGCGGGTGGCAATTCAGCTCGGTCGCCATCATCGCCCGCGAGGCGACCGCCTGGCTGATCGGTCCGATCGTCGTCTGGCTGCTACATGGTCCACGGGTCCGCGGCCGCGAGCATCTGCGAACGCTCGAGCACCCGTTCCTGCTCTGCCCCAGCCACGCGAGTCATTTCGACTTTTCCGCGGTCCGGCTCGCCCTGCGCTCGCATCATCGCCAGCGGATCGCAGCCGCCGTCGCCGAGGACTACTTCACGGTCAGCCCAGTCCGCTGGTTCTTCGCAGCGTGGCTCGGCGCATTCCCGTTCAACAGGGCCGGACGTGGTGGGCACGAGACGATCGACCAGGCGCTCCGCCTGCTCGATGCCGGTTGGAGCGTGCTGGTCTTCCCCGAAGGGACCCGAAGTCGAACGGGCATCATGGCTCCCTTCCGGCCCGGCATCGGGCTGATCGCGATCAAGAGCGGCCGCCAGGTGCTGCCGGTTCGAATCCTGGGCATCAACCGGGTCTTGCCACCCGGGTCGCGCCGTCCGCATCGAGCGCCGGTCGAGGTTCGCTTTGGCGCCCCGCTACGAGCGGAGCCTGCGGAAGACGCGAGATCGTTTACCGCGAGGCTCGAGGCGGCAGTCCGAGCGCTCGGCGACGATGGACCGTGAGCGCATTCGACCGACTCGAGCAGTTCGCAGGCGGGCGGGCCGCCATCGCGACCGTGGGTGTCTGGGCAGTGGCGGAGGCGCTCGTCCTGCCAATCGTTCCGGACGTGGGGCTGTGTCTCCTGGTCCTCGCCGCGCCGCGCCGAGCCGCACAGCTATTCGCGGCGGTCGTCGTTGGCGGACTCGTCGGGACGATGCTGCTGGCCGCCCTGTCTGCCGAAGCGCCGAACCTGGTGCGGGCCATGCTGCTCGGCCTGCCCGGGATTGACCAAGCCATGCTGGCCGATGCGAACGGAACGTTGGCTCGGCAAGGCGTTGTGGGTTTCGCGCAGCTTGGGCCGGGCGCGCCTCTGAAGGTCTACACCCACGCATGGGTGGGCCAAGGTGGCGAGATCCCCGGCCTGCTGGTTGGGACGATCCTCAACCGGCTTACACGAATCGTTCCGACCATGCTTGTCGCGGCGGCGATTGGATGGCGTCTCCGCGATTGGCTGCGCCGACGCGAGCGTCTGACTCTCGCGGCATACGGTGCCTTCTGGCTCGTGGTCTACGCGCTCTACCTGGCCTGACCGGGACTGGTCAGGCGAGCTCGCTGCGTCGCAGGAGCTCGATCCGGCCGTACAGCGCAGTCCGCTCCTCCTCGACGAGGTTCCGCGATCCGGGGTCGGCGCCCAGCTGCGGGTGCGCTGGCAGTCCACCGTCCGGCAAGATGCTGCGCACCAGGACACGTCCACCAGGTCGCACGGCGTGGGCCAGGGCGCTCGCGAGACGCGTACCGCCGGCGGAGTCGAGCCAGTCGGGCACGTTCGAAACCGTGACAGCGTCGAATTGCCCCGGCGGCATCCGGGCGAGCACCTGGGCCAGATCGCCCCGGATGAGGCGGATCGCACCGGCCGACTCGGCGACCTGCGTCGCGATCGCCCGATCGAGCCAGCCAGCCCCGTCGTCTGGGTCCGCGACGCGGCCGCTGAACGCCGGCCGCCACCAAGGGTGGCGTCGTGCCAGCGTCCGGCCCAGCACGCCGTCGATGCGTCCGGCGATGGCCGCCGAGTAGCCGCCTTCCCGCATCCGCCGCAACTCGTGGCCGTTTGGCGCGAGGGGTGACAGGACTGGCGTGTGTCGTGCCAGCCAGTGGGTCAACGGACCAAACAATCGGGGCTGGACGTGGGCCCGCCACCAGCGCTGCTGGTCCTCAGGGTCGTCGAAGCCCTCGATCCGACGACGCAGGCTCGGCACGATCAGCCGTAGCACACGCCCAAACCGTGCGAACGACCGCCCAACCCCGGCGTGGCGATGGAAGTCGTTCTCAAAGATGCTGATGTGGGCGTCCCAGAACGCGGCATCACCAGGTTCCAACCTCTGGCGGATGACTTTTCGATAGCGACCTGCCGGATCGGCCATCCGGCCGACCTCGAACCAGCGGTATCGCTCGTCTGGGTCGAGTGCGGCGGCAGCGATCTTGAGCGCAGACAGGTGGAGCTGGGCGGCATTCAGATCGACCGCCACGACTTCGGCCGCGCCAGCTGCGGCGAGGGCCAATGGGATGTCGCCGGCAGCCGCAACACACAGCACTCGCTCTCCCGGAAGGATCGCCAGGGCGGCGAGGTCGAGGCGGTCGTCCTCCCATGCCCGAGTGAAGACGATGCCGCTCATCAGAAGTCGCGGAAGACCGTCGCCCGCTTGCCGCCCGCCGGACGTGGGATCGCCTCGACCGGACGGACACGAACGGTGAGCCCGGTCGTGGCCAGCTCCCTCCGCAGGGAGTCACCGATCACCTCCGAAGCCCCCGGATCGAAGGTAGCGCCGGGCACGAACTCGAAGTCGGCATGGGCGGGATCGGCCTGCACGAAGCGATAGGCTCGCACCGCTCCATCGCCCGCCGCGATCAGGGCGCGGTAGCAGACATCGAGCAGGAAGCCGGGGGCAAGCTTTCGACCGTCCCCGAGCACGAAGCCGTCGTTGTCGCGGCCAGCCAGATCGACCAGGAGGCGCGTCTGTCGCCCGCAGGTACAGCGCTCGTCGCTGATTCGTGCCAGGTCGCCTTGTCGGTAGCGAACGAACGGCATCGTTCGGTTGTGGAACTCCGTCCCGACGATCTCCCCAATCCCATCTGTTGGCAATCCGTCCGGGTCGAGCGTCTCAATATGGACGACATCCTCGTGGAGGTGATAGCGGCCGGCAGGGCATTGGGAGGCGATCCGGCCGAGTTCCTCAGAGCTGTATTCATCGCGCACCCGGCAGCCGAGCGCGGCCTCCCAGCCGTCCCGCTCCTCCTGCGTCGAGAGCTCCGAGCCGACCGATGTTCCCTTGAGCTCCAGCCGGTGCATCCGCTCCGGGTCGAGCGAGATCAGGTCCCGAAGCACCGATGGATACGTGTGGAGAAGGTGTGGGCGGAGAGTCTCCAATGCGGCAAGGATCGACTCAGGCTCGCCGGAGGTGGGAATGAATCGCATCGGGTAGAGCCCGGGAACCCGCAGCAGCGGGTATTCGGAGGTGTAGACGTACGCTTGTCGCCACCAGAATGGGTAGCGACCCCCGGCAGCCCAGCGCAGCATCCGCTGACCGGACAGGAGATAGGGCCAGAAGCGGTCGGCCCGGTGCGGGACCGTCATCATTCGTCCGCTCGATCCGGAGCTGGTCGAGAGCAGGCAGGCGGCGAGATCGCTGCCGCGGGCAATCGAGCGATCGGGATATCCGTCCACGATCGTCGCCTTGTCCATCAACGGCAGGCGACGGACGTCCATCCACGTACGAATCGAGCGTGGGTCCACGCCTGCATCGCGGTAGCGCTCTGCGTACACGGGGACTGTGAGCGCCGCGTGTGCGGCCATGTCGCGGGTGCGCCGCAGGGCGAAGGCATCCAACCGTTCACGATTCGCCCATTCCCGGCGTGCGTAGACAGGCCAGCAGACTGCGGTCATGGCCAGGTTGATCGCATACTCTCGAGCCGTCAGGCGGCGCAGCGGCATCGACCCCTCAGATGTGGGCAATCACCATAACAGCGAGCCGGCCGGGCGCCGCTCGCCCGCGCAGGACATCGACGTTGCCCTCAGCGATCGCCTTGCGGAGCGTGTCGAGCAGGGCCATGCTGTCGTCGGCCATAGAGAGTCAGCCCCTCCGGCAGCGGCGACGGACTACATTTGGGTTGCCTTGACGCACCGTATGGGTACTGCCAAGGGCCTCTGCTAGCGGGGCGGAGGTATTCTCGCCGCAAGCTCAGCAAGCGAGGCGGGCCGCCGCTCAATGGCGCAGGCCCGGATCGCCAACCATCTAGAGTCATGTCGCAAGCCGGAGGGAGGTGTAGCTCATGTCGCTGCTCGAGCGGGTTGAGCGGGCGCAACAGCGAGCCGACACCCCGAATGCCGGCGCACTCGTACCCGTCCCGACTCCGTCTCCCCCGCACCCCAGTCGGGTCGCGGCGCGGGAGGAGTTGCTGCGCGACATCAGGCTTCGCCTCCAGGACGAGGTCATGAGCGCCTTCGACTCGCTGCTCGACGTCTCCAATCCGACTGACCTCCAAGCCAAGGTCGAGGTGATCGTCGACCGGATCATCAGCGTGCACGGGTTTGCCGTGACGCATGACGAACGTTCGCACCTGATCGAGGAATTGGTCGGAGAGGTCGGGGGTCTCGGGCCACTAGATCCGCTCCTTCTCGACGAGACGATCACCGAGATCATGGTCAATGGCCCAAACCACCTCTACATCGAGCGGGGCGGGAAGATCCAGCGCGTCGATAGCTATTTTCTGAACGACGAGCACGTGCTGCGAATCATCGACCGGATCATCACCCCCTTGGGACGGCGCATCGACAAGTCGAGCCCGAGGGTTGACGCCCGCCTGCCCGACGGCTCGCGGGTCAATGCAGTCATCGAACCGCTCTCGCTCGTCGGACCGGTGATCACTGTCCGCAAGTTCCCCGCCAAGCCGATCACGGTGGACGACCTCATTCGCTTCGGCACGGCAACGGCCGAGATGTTCGACTTCCTGAGGGCCTGCGTCGAGACCCGACTCAACATCTTCGTGTCCGGCGGCACCGGCTCGGGCAAGACGACGACGCTCAACGTCCTCTCCTCATTCATCCCCGAAGATGAGCGGATTGTCACGATCGAGGACGCCGCGGAGCTGCAGCTCCGCCAGATGCACCTCGTGACGCTCGAGTCGCGCCCGCCAAATCTCGAGGGCCAAGGCGAGATCACCATCCGCGATCTGTTGCGCAACGCGCTGCACATGCGCCCCGACCGGATCATCGTGGGTGAGTGCCGCTCGGGCGAGGCCCTGGACATGCTCCAGGCTATGACGACGGGCCAGGACGGTTCGCTGTCAACCGGGCACGCGAACACCCCGGCGGACATGCTCCGCCGGCTCGAAACGATGGTCCTTATGGCCGGCTATGAGCTGCCGCTGCGGGCGATCCGCGACCAGATCGCCTCCGCCGTCGACCTGATCGTCCACACAGCCCGCCTCAAGGACGGCTCCCGCAAGATCGTCAACATCACCGAGGTCTACGGGATCGAAGACGACGAGATCCTCACCCAGGACATCTTCACGTTCGAGCAGACCGGCGTTGTAGACGGAAGGGTCGAGGGGCTGCTCAAGGCGACCGGGATCCGTCCGACGTTCATGTGGAAGTTCAAGGCGAGCGGGATCGAGCTGCCGTCCGGGGAATTCGGCATCCCCGCCGAAGACCCCACGCGGCGCGGCGCGGCCCGCCGAGGGAAGGGGAGATCGGTCGCCGGAGAGACGCTTCAGCTGCCCGATGCATCCCGACCCCCCGTCGGTTACGGCCGGGCGGTCACGGCCGGAGGCATGGTCTATGTCTCTTCGATGGGGCCCGTCGATCCTGACACTGGTCGGGTCATCAGCGGAGCGATCAAGGAACAGACACGCCAATGCCTGCTCAACCTGAAAGCGAGGCTGGAAGCAGCGGGGAGCTCACTCGACAAGGTTGTTTGGGCTAACTGGTCGTTGCGCGACCCGGCAGAGTTCGACACCTTCAATGAGGAATGGGTGCGCTGGTTTCCAGGCGACGAGCCGGTTGGTCAAGGTACCCTGATGCCTCCGTTGCAACGTCGAGCCGGTTTTCGGATCTCGATCGGGGTAATCGCGGAGGCATAGGCTCGCCTCCGGGTCCCTGCGCACGTCTGGCACCTTTGCGGTCGAGCGGCCCGCCGCCCGAGACAGTTATCCTGCGGTATCTGAGCGTGAAACCGCCGGGGAGTAGCGTAGCCTGGTAACGCACGTGCTTTGGGACTCTCAGGGCCGTTAGCGGTGTAGGGTCAGCCATCCCGAGCACGAATGTCGTGAGCGAGACGCCTCCGATTATTGTGCGGTTCGCGATCGGGATCACAAGATCGACGGCCACCCTGCCGAGCCGGTCGGGCATTGTTGTCGGTCTACGGCGACCATCACCGCCAGGCCTACCTGGAATTCGCCCGAGCCGCTGGCAGCTCTGATCGGCGATCCGACCCCGTCGCCGCCAAGTCATCGGTGAGCGCTTCAATGCAGGTTCGAGCCGGCCAGCTGAGCCAGAACCCGCAACTTACACGTAGCACGTTGGTTTGGGGCACCGACACACCGCGCGGGATCACGACGACGACATGCTCACTGAGCTTCGTCAGTACAGTCACGTAGACTCACCCTTCCGTGTTCCCTGCTTCGCAAGTGCATGTGTGACGGCTTGATCGAGGCCCATCGCCTGCCCACGCCGCCAGGCCTCTCGCCACTTCGAGGGCCCGATCCGGCGTCGCGCGGAATCCAGGTACGGACTGGCGATCGCCCGGTCGGCCGCCAGCGGCTGTGCCGACATCGAGTCCCACAAGGCGTGCGCAGTTCCGGCCAGCTCCGCAGCCCGCTGATCCAGCCCCTCGGCCGCGCTAAGCACCGCAATGGCCTGAAGCTCCTCGGCGATCCCGAATCGCTCGCCGAGTTCCTGGAACGCGCTCAGGCTCGCCCCAAACAGACGCCTGGCAGTAGGGAGATGGCCTCGCAAGAGGGCGACGTATCCGAGATATCCGGTCGTCCGGGCACCGAACAGCTTGTCCCCGAGGTCCCGGTAGCCTCGCAACGCCTCCTCCAGCAGCTTCCGGGATCGAGCCAGATCGATGCCGTGCATGGTCGTCATCCCGAGAACCAGGAGCGAGGTTGCCAGGAGCCAGGGTGAGCAGACCTCGCGACAGATCTGGACCGCTTCTTCGAGCGGAGGGAGCGCATCCGTGAACCGTTGATCCGCCATCGCTACGATGCCCCGCACGGTCAGCCCATTGCGGATGCCTACCTGGTCGTTGTCTGCCTCCGCTACCCGAAGCAGCTCGTCCCCCAGGCGGCTGGCGTGCGCGTAGTCACCCTGGTAGTAGCTGATCCAGGCGTCCCCCCAGAGGACCTTCCGGCGAGCAGCAGAATCGCCGACGAGTGGAGACGTGCCGCCCGAACCGGGGCCGCCAGGCGAAGCCCGCCCGCGCCCTTCATCGGCGCTCAGCGCGCGGTCTAACCATAGCCGGGCCTCCGGGTAATCGCCGTGGCGGCGCCAGAACAACCACAACGCGCCCGCGATGCGCTGAGCCAGGGTGGCCTCCTCGTGCTCGAGCGACCAGGCGATCGCCGCTCGCAGGTTGTCCTGCTCGGCCTGCAGCTGCCGATACCACCATTCCTGCCTCGACCGACCGAGTTCCGGCTCGGCGGCCTCGGCTAGCTCTGCAAAGGCGGAGGCGTGCCGCCGGGCGAGCTCGATCGCCTCGCCGTCACCCCGAGCCTGCTCGACCGCAAACTCCCGAATGACGTCAAGCATTCCCCACCGCGGCTCGTCCCCGGCTCTCTCATGGACCGTAACTAGGTTGTTGTCCACCAGGACGCTCAAATCGAGCAGAAGCTCGCCGTCGCCACCTTCGGCCGTGCAGATCGACTCGGCATGCGTGAGCGTCCATCCCCCGGCAAACACGGACAGCTGTCGAAACAGCCGCTGCTCGCGGGGCTGGAGCAGGTCATAGCTCCAGGCGATCGTGTCGCGCATCGCCTGATGCCGAGGTGGCAAGTCTCGCGGACCACCGACGAGAAGATTGAGGCGATAGTCGAGCTGCTCCTGAAGAGTCGCCAACGGGAGATGCCGGAGACGCACCGCCGCGAGCTCGAGCGCAAGCGGGAGTCCGTCGAGGCGACGACAAATCTGCGCGATGGCGGCCGCTGTCTTCTCATCGATCGCCAGATCGGGTTTCACGGCCTGGGCGCGCTCGAGGAACAGCGCCGTGGCCGGGTATGCGTCGAGGTCTGGGCCGCGTACGCTCTCGCCGGGGGCCTCGAGGGGCGCCAATCGGACCTCGTGTTCGCCCCGAACTCGGAGCGGAGCTCGGCTGGTGATGAGGAAGGTCAGGCGAGGGCAGGCCACGGCGAGCTCGGCAACGAACGCTGCCGCGGGCAGAAGATGCTCGAATGTGTCGAGCACCACGAGCACCTCGCGCTCTCGGAGATGGTCTCGAAGCGCCTCGGGCACTGGCTTTCTGACCGCCGTCAGCCGCAGCTCGCGTGCGATCAGCGAGGGGACAAGACCGGGATCGCGCGTAACCGCGAGTGGCACGAAGAACGCGCCATCAACGAAGGCGGCCCGTGCCTGATTGGCCACCTCGATCGCGAGGCGAGTCTTTCCGATGCCTCCCGGCCCCACCAGGGTCAGGACCCGGACTTCGGCAGTGCGGAGCGCCGCCAGGATTGCGCGTAGGTCATCGTCACGCCCGATCAGCTTCGTCAGCGGCAACGGCAGGCGCGACTGGATCGCCCCGACCTCGATCGCGTTCCCGGATGGCCGGGACGCCCGTCGGACCGCACCGCGCCGGGCGGCCTTCTCGAACTCCTCGCGATCGGGGCCTTCGAGATTCAAGGCATCTGCCAGGCGACTGGCGGTGTCCAGGTAGACGGCGCTCCTGAGCCCTCGCTCGATGTCGCTGACCGTCCTGGCGCTGATAGCCGCCCGTTCGGCGAGCTTCTCCTGCGTGAGTCCAGACCCGGTCCGATATCGCCTCAGCAGGTCACCCAACTCGTCGCCCGAACCGCGCGCCATCTCGACCTCACATCCCTCCGAAACTCGGTGACCAACTCGGTGGATCCTTCATGGACCGTGACACCCAATTCATGCAGGCTGGGTGCTCAGGCTGATGGGCGTGACCAATCCACGGAGCAACCAAAGGATAGGAGGCGATCCAATGTCCACTGAAACGAACAAGGCCCTCGCGCGACGTATCTTCGACGATGTTCTGAACGGCCGAAACCTCGAGCCGCTTGACGAACTCGCGACCTCCGATTACGTCGAGCACAACCCATTGCCCGGTCAGGGGACCGGCATCGACGGGATCAGGGACCGCTACACGATGCTCTTCAATGCGTTCGATTTCCACTTCACGATCGACGACGTCATTGCCGAGGCCGACAGGGTCGTCCTTCGCTGGACGCAGTCGGGCACGCACGTCGGCGAGATCCTGGGCATGCCGCCAACAGGCAGGAGCTTCAGGATTTCGGGAATCGAGATCTGGCGCGTCGAGAATGGGAAGCTGGTCGAGCACTGGGATGTGGTCGACATCTTCGGGCAGTTCCAGCAGCTGGGACTGCTTCCGCAGCCCGGTGGCGTACCGGCATAGCGCCGCCACTGAACCGAATTTCTGGTGTGCCGCGATGACCCTGCGCGTTCGGCCTCTCAGCCTCGATCGCCTGGAGCCGGACCTCGTCCGGCTCCGGCGCGACATGCACCGACATCCCGAGCTCGCCTTCGCGGAGCGGCGGACCGCCTCGATCGTCTGCGAACGGCTGGAGGCGCTTGGCCTCGCGGTCCGATCTGGCGTGGGCGGGACAGGCGTGGTCGCAGACCTCGCCGGGACCGAGCCCGGCCCGCGAGTGCTGGTCCGCGCGGACATGGACGCAATCCCCGTAACCGAGCGGACTGGGCTTGAATATTCCTCGATAACGCCAGGCGTCATGCATGCCTGTGGTCATGATGCACACGTGGCTGCATTGATCGGTACGGCGACCGTGCTCGCCGACATGCGCGACCTGCCGGGCTCGATCCGCTTCTGCTTCCAGCCGGGCGAGGAACTCCTTACCGGCGCCCGGCGGATGATCGCCGATGGCGTGATGGACGGGGTCGACGCCGTCCTGGGCGCTCATCTCCTCTCGCCGGTCCCGTTCGGAACCGTCTCTGTGGCGCACGGCGTGTTTCTCGCCGGCGGCGACCTCTTCGAGCTCAGGGTGATCGGCAAGGCCGGCCACGGCGGGACGCCGCAGTCGTCCATCGATCCGATCTTCGCTGCCGCGCAGGTCGTGTGCGCGCTTCAATCGGTTGTCGCCCGCGAAACGCGACCCGGCGAGCCGCTGGTGGTGAGCATCAACGCAATCCAGGGCGGCTCAGCCGCGAATGTGACGGTCGAGGCGGTGACGCTTCGGGGGACCATCAGGTGGTTCGCCCCGACGGAGCGAGAGCGCGGACTCGCCCGGATCGAGGCAATCGCCCGGGGCGTTGGGGAAGCGCTCCGGGTCCGGATCGAGTTCGAAGTCATGGGCGGTGCCCCGGTTACGTCCAACGTCCCCGAGTATGCGGCGCTCGTGGACGAAGCAGTTACCGATACTGGACGAGCAACCCCGGTCGATGCGGGCCCGATCACCGCCACCGACGACGTCGCCCATCTGCTGGACATCGCGCCCGGTGCCTTCTTCGGAGTTGGCGCGGGCGGCCCGGACGCCGTTCCCCACCATCACCCCGCTTTCGAGATCGACGAGAGGGCGATCGGCTTGATGAGCGAGATCCTCGCCCGTGCCGCGATCAAGGCCCTTCATCACGATGCAGGTGAGCCAACATGATATCGGCAGGGCAGTCGCGTGGCCGACAGGGCTGATCGTCGTGCTCTCAACCGAGGCAGTGTTGAAAGCCTGCACGAGCGGTTCTCTGCGCGGTACCGTTAGCCCGGCGCCGTCAGCGCAACTGGCTGGTCCAAGCCGTCGACATGAGGCGATTGAGGTCGTCAAGCTCGGCTGCGGCGGTATCATGGGCCTCGTCGACGGTGATCGGCGCGCCGTCGCTCGTCGCGCTGTACGGTTCCAAGCGTCATCCAGCAAGCTGTCATTAGAGCGGTGTAGGCCAGTCACCAACGGCCGCCCGGACCGTTATCGCGCGGTATCAGCGCTCAAACAGGCGGGGAGTAGCGTAGCCTGGTAACGCACGTGCTTTGGGAGCACGAGATCGCGGGTTCGAGTCCCGCCTCCCCGACCATTCTGGCTCGCAGCGGCGAGGCTCGATTCCGGCCGCATCCGGACATGTGTGCTACGGTGGACCTTCGCCGCACTGTGCGGCGAAGCGTCGCGTGGTCGCCCCTCTTCTCGAACGGACCGTGCGCTGTGCAATCCCAGTTCGGGGAATGTTGGAGGTCATCATGACCACCGGTACCATCAAGAAGGTCGTTTCGGACCGCGGCTTTGGCTTTATCGCCGCCGAGGATGCGAAGGAATACTTCTTCCATCGAGACGGTCTCGACTCCTCGCTGAACTTCGACCGCCTCATCGGCGGCGAGCGCGTTGAGTTCGAGGTCGAGGCGAGCCCGAAGGGCCCGCGCGCCACCAAGGTGCGCGCCGCCTAAGTCCCGCATGGCGCGGCTCGTCCCCACGGACGGGCCGCGTTTCTATGTCCGACGCAATTTCAAACCCGGGACAGGAGCCTGTTGTGACCGATCTCCCGTTGGTCCGCGAGATGCGGCTCGTGGTCACGGCCGACGATCATGCCGAAGCCGTCCATTTCTATCGCGATGTGCTTGGCCTGCCTGAGCTCGCGTCGTACTCGTCGCCGGACGGCGAGGTCGTGATCCTCGACGCCGGCCGGGCGACGCTCGAGATCGCCGATCGCGCCCAGGCCGAATTCATCGATCGAGTCGAGGTCGGGCGTCGAGTCGCGGGTCATATCCGGGTGGCCTTCGAGGTCGCCGATACGGCCGCGACGGCGCGACTTCTCGCCGAAGCCGGTGCCGAGGTCCTGGCCGAGGCGACGCCCACTCCCTGGAACACGAGCAACGCCCGACTCAACGGGCCCGCCGGCCTCCAGCTCACGCTCTTCTCGGACGCCCGGCCCGTACCCGAGGGCTGACGGCGCAGCGGCCCTGGTCATTGCGCGATATGCAACCACTGTCGCCGGCTGTCCGCGAGGTAGAGGATTTCTCACAATGGATTGCACTGCATGAAATCCTCGGACAGCTTTCCGGGAACGGGTCACCGATCGCGTGCGCCGATTTCATTGAGTGCAAGGATTCGGCACGACCCTGAGGCAGAGCGACGATGGTTGCATCCGACGCAAGCCGCTGCCGAGGACGTGCGTCTGGTGCAAGAATCGTCGGAGTCGGACCGCCGCCTAGTCCCGCCGGCTCCGCCCGCCCAGGCCCGCCGTGGCCCGCGGCCGCCCAGGCCCGCC
>CAYLSK010000022.1:0-5140 GCA_964385975.1 uncultured Anaerolineaceae bacterium
CCGGATGGAGCACCTTCGCCCACACCTGGATCGTGCCGCACGGGTGGCTCGGGGTCACGTGGGCGCCGAACGCGGCGACCTTGATTGGCGTGGCGCCGGGCGTTGGAGTTGGCGTTGGAGTTGGCGTCGGCGTTGGAGTTGGCGTCGGAGTTGGCGTCGGCGTCGGAGTTGGCGTCGGTGTAGCGCCCGGGGTCGGCGTCGGGGTTGGCGTCGGGGCCACGCATGACTGGCCTGCCCCGTGCGCCTCGGCCGCCTTGCCGTGCGCCTCGGCCGACTTCCCGTGATCGCCGGCTGGCGCCGTTGCGCTCGCGAGGCCGGTGCCGAGCAAGGTCACTGTGAGGAGCGCAGTGCTCCCAAGCAACAGGGTTCGCTTCTTCATGGCGTTCTCCTGGTTGGGCGGTGCGCCGCAGCGCTGGATCAGTCCGGCGTGGCGTTGGGGAGCGCACCGTAGCCGGGACCTCATTGATGGAAACGGCGGAACCTCCCTGATGTTAGGTGCTACAGGACGTCATTCAGAGAAACGCAGGTCAGGCCGACAACTGAGGCATTCGTTCCGGGGGCGTCGCGGCGGCGCCGGGCGTCGGTGGCGTACAGTCGGGGCATGGATGCCAAGCCCGCAGTCGCGCCCAACGCGCTGACCCCCCACGCCGATCGCAATCGATCCGCATGGAATGCGTCGAGCGACGCGTATCAGGCCCAAAACGGACCGCATCTCGCGGCGAGCGGCGGTATGGCCTGGGGTGTCTGGCAGATTCCGGAAGCCGAGCTTCAGGTGCTCGGCGATATCAGGGACAAGGACGTCCTCGAGCTCGGCTGCGGTGCCGCGCAATGGTCGATAGCGCTTGCCAAGGCCGGCGCGCGAGCGGTGGCGCTTGATCTATCGGAGCGCCAGCTCGAGCATGCACGGACGCTGATGGCCGAGGCCGCCGTCGAGTTCCCGCTCGTCCCGGCCAGTGCCGAAGCGGTCCCACTCCCAGACGCCAGCTTCGATATCGTCTTCTGCGATCACGGCGCGATGAGCTTCGCGGACCCGTATCTCACTGTCCCGGAGGTCGCCAGGCTGCTTCGGCCCGGTGGCCTCTTCGCCTTCAGCCACAGCTCGCCGATCCTGTCAATCACCTGGGCGCTCGATGCCGAACGGGCCGGCGATCGGCTGGTCCATGACTACTTCGGGATGCATTCGTTCGACGACGGCGAGACGATCGACTTCAACCTGCCGTACGGCGAGTGGATCCGACTCTTCCGCGAGCACGGCTTTGGGGTCGAGGACCTGATCGAGCCGCGACCCGCGCCCGATGCGACGAGCACGTATCGAGATCAGTTGGCTCGCGACTGGTCGCGGCGCTGGCCGTCCGAGTCGATCTGGCGGCTACGCCGGGCCTGAGGGCTCCGGCGGCTCGGTCAATGGCTGAGCCGTTCCCAGGCGACCCAGCCCGCCCCGTTCCACCAGCGATGCCACAGCCCGCCGTCGTGGCCGGAGGCCCACACGTCAATCCGGTCGGCGCCCCACGAGGACGCGGCGGGCCGCCCGGTGAGCTCACCGCCGAGCGACTCCCAATCGTGCCAGTATTCGCCGTCCCAGTACCGGTTCCAGAGCTCGCCATCTGGAAAGATGGCGAAGACCTGGAGCTGGTCCACGGCCCACGCGGTGGCGGCTGGTGGCGAGATCAGCGTCCCGCCAAGTGATTCGGGCGTCCCCCAGGCGTCGTCCTGGAAGGCCCGGTGGACGAGCGTACCGTCGTCATCCACCCAGAACAGGTCGATTCGACCCGGGCCCCAGGAAACGGCCGCACAACCCTTGTTCATCTGTCGTCTCCTTCAGAGGCGACAGGCTACTCCGTCGGGGCGAGGGTGCGCCCGAGGTCATCGGCAATGCAACTGTCGAGCCGGCGGACGACCGCGGCCGAGCCGCGGCTGAAGGCTGCCAGTACCTGCGCGAGCGATCGCCGAAGACGCGACAAAAACGATGGCTGGCCCTCAGTTGCGAGCGAGGCCAGGCGGTATTGATTCGCTTCCTCGGCCCGCTGTCGCGCGAGGTCAAGCGCGAGGAATGCCCAGAGCTGGTGATTCACGACGGATCTCCTTTGAGGAATACGGCTGTCCGCGGGATGTGCGGCTCAGCGGTGGTGGTCGTCGGGGTAGGGTTCACGGGAGTCGACACCCCAGCTGATGGAGGCCCCGCCCAGGACGGCGAGACCGGTGAGAAATGCCAGGATGGTCACGATGGCTTCCATGTCCGGTCTCCTTCTTGTGCTAACCGTTCTGCTACCTAACATGGGTTACTTTACCTGCTTGCGCGTAACCTGTCAATAGGTATAGAGTGGTTATCGAGATGTTGACATTCACGACTTCAGGCAGCGATCGAGGCCACGCCCACGGCGTTGATCTGGACGCCACCTTCGACTTCCTGAACACCCTTGACCGCGAAGATGGTTTCCCACGCGAGCGCCTCCTCAGGCTCGACGACGCCCTCGCGTGGTTCGTCGATCGCGGGGTCATCCATCGCGAAGGAGCGGATCGGGCGCGGGCGCAAGTTGCGTCGCAGCCGGCTGCCGCGGCCCGCGATCTGGCCCGCGTCCATGCTGTGCGCAAGGCCCTGCGGGAGGTCGCCGAAGCGATCGCGGCGCAGCGCGCACCGCGCGTCGGCGCGCTCGACACGGTCAATCGCGCCCTCCACGCGCGACAGGTGATCGAGCTCGTGGCGGCGCCCGACGGCTGCAGCGTCGATCACCGTCATGTTGGCGATCCGATCGACGACGCCCTCGCCCGGCTCGCCGATCCCCTCGTCAGCGAGCTGACCGCCGGTCATCCGGAGCGGATCCGGATCTGCGCCAGTGAGACCTGCCAGTGGGCCTTCTACGACACATCACGAACCGGCCGGCGGCGCTGGTGCGACATGGCCACCTGTGGCAACCGGGCCAAGGCCGCCCGCCATCGAGCCCGTGCCAAGGGTGAGCGTCAGCGAACGAACGTGGGCTAGGGTGAACAGTCTCGGCGGCTGCCCGCCAGAGCAGAGCCCGTCCGCGCACCTACCAGACGAACGCCAGGCATGTCTGAGCGTGGACGCGGTCCGAACACGCCGATTTCTGTCGCTCGGTTCACGCATCACGAGGGGTCTATCGCGAACGCGCGCCTGACAGAGACGTTCAGGTTCAGGCGTGCCTGCCGCTGGCCTCGACTCCCCCTCCCGTGCTAGCCGCGCTCGAGGATGGGCCTGACCTCGGTCGAGAGACGGGTCATCGATTCCTCGTCGTAGGGCGACGGGAACCCGGCGATCAGGTGCCGGTAGCCAATCTCAAGGAAGGGCGCGAGGCGGTCAGCGACATCCTCCACGGTCCCGATCGGCTGGTCCTGCCACAGGTCGGCCCGGCCATTCCGTTCGAAGATCGCCGCCTGGACCCGTTTCGCCTCGGCGCGCGAGTCGCGGATGATCACCGTGCCCATGCCGGCCGTTCGCTCGATCTCGGCGGGGTCGCGACCCACCGTCTCGCAATGCTGGACGAGGATCGCCTCTTTGCGGATGACGTTGTCGATGCCGCCCCCCACGTTGTTCGCGTCGCCAAAGCGCGCCACCAGCTTGAGCGTGACCTGCTCGCCGCCACCGCCGATCAAAAGTGGCAGGCGGTCCTGGACCGGGGGCGGATCGTTGCGGATCGACTTGGCCGAGTAACGCGGGCCCGATGCCGTCGGACGCTCGCCGTGGAGCATCCCGCGCATGATCGGGAGCGCCTCCGCCAGCCAGCGCAGTCGTTCCGGGAAGCCGCTGCCGAACGGGATGCCGAACGCCTCGTGCTCGGTCTCGAACCAGGCGCCGCCAATGCCCAGGATCGCTCGTCCGCCCGAGATGTGGTCGAGCGTCGTCGCCATCTTGGCGGTCAATGCGGGCTCGCGGAATGTATTCGCACCGACCATCAACCCGATCCGAATCCGCTCGGTCGCCTGGGCCCAGGCGGCCAGGGTCATCCAGCCCTCGAGGATCGGTCCGTCCGCGCTGCCGACGATCGGGTAGAGGTGGTCCCACGTCCAGAGCGTGTCGTAGCCCAACCGATCGGCACGCTTGCCGGCATCCAGCAGCTCTGGCCAGCTCGTGTACTGGTTCCAGCAGAGCGCGCCAAGCTTGACATTGGTCAATGGACGACCAGGTTCACGAGCCTGCCGCCGCCGGCAACGACGATCCGATCCGGCGTCCGGCCGGCCAGGATCGCCACGATCCGCTCGCGCGCCAGGACGGCCGACTCGATCTCGGCGGTCGAGGCGTCGGTGGCCACGATGATCCTGTCACGCAGCTTGCCGTTGACCTGCACCGGGATCTCGCGGGTCGCCTCGACCACGGCCACGGGGTCGACCGCCGGCCAGGCCTGGGAGTGGATCGAGACCCACGGCTCCCCGGTGGCGGCGAGGCGACGGCTCCAGAGCTCCTCGCTGATGTGGGGCGCGGCCGGCGCCAGCATCATCAGCAGCAGGCGAATCGCCTCGTCCCATTCGGCGCTGCCGGCTACCTCGGTCCCACGGTAGTGGAAGAGCGTGTTCGCCAACTCCATCAGCTTTGCGATCATCGTGTTGAAGCGGAACGCCTCGTAATCGACAGTGACGTCGCGCAGCGTCCGGTGAGCGGCGGAACGGAGCGCGCCCCGGGCGTCCGCCTTCGACTCGCTGGCCGGCAGGGAACCGGCGTCCGGATCGCCCGGTTCCTGACCGTGCGGGTCGAGGACGAGGGTCCAGACCCGGTTCAGGAAGCGATGGACGCCACCGATCCCGGTCGGGCTCCACGGCCCGCCCTGGTCCCACGGGCCCATGAACATCAGGAAGAGGCGGACGGTGTCCGCCCCGTAGCGCCCGACCAGCTCGTCCGGATCCTGGACGTTGCCACGCGACTTCGACATCCGCTCGCCGTCGGCGCCCAGGATCTGGCCCTGGTTGAACAGCCGCTTGAACGGCTCGCGCTGGCCGATGAGCCCGCAGTCGGCCATCGCCTTCGTGAAAAAGCGGCTGTAGAGCAGGTGCATGACCGCGTGCTCGGCGCCACCGGTGTACTGATCGACGGGCGTCCAGCGGTCGGTCATCGCCCGGTCGACCGGCCCATCCGGCTTGTCCGGCGACAGGTATCGATACCAGTACCAGGATGAGTCGATGAACGTGT
>CAYLSK010000022.1:5150-21704 GCA_964385975.1 uncultured Anaerolineaceae bacterium
TTCAGGGGCGACTCACCCGTTGGCTTGTAGGCCGCGCCCTGCGGCAGGACGACGGGGAGCTGATCCTCCGGCACGGGCACCGTGCCGCAGTCGCGGCAATACACGATCGGGATCGGCGTGCCCCAATAGCGCTGCCGGCTGATCAGCCAGTCGCGCAGGCGGTAGGTGACCCTCGGATCGGCTCGCCTGGTCTCGGCCAGCCAGGTGACGATCGCCCTCCCGCCCTCATCGGCCAGCAGGCCGTCGAACCGGCCGCTGTTGACCAGACGCTCGTCTGCAGCGTGGGCGATGTAGGCGCCTTCCAGCGGCGCCTCCGCCTCGACGTCGGGCGCGGCCACGACCCGGCGGATCTCCAGCCCGAACGTCGTCGCGAAAACGAAGTCGCGCTCGTCGTGGGCGGGGACGGCCATGATCGCCCCGGTCCCGTAGCCGGCCAGCACGTAGTCGGCGATGAAGACCGGGATTCGCTCGCCGTTGACCGGATTAATGGCGTCGGTACCGAGGGCGACTCCGGTCTTCTCCCGGTCGGCGGAAAGGCGTTCGATCTCGGTTCGCCGGCGCGCCTGCGCCACATACGCCTCGACCTCATCACGTCGTTCCGGATGGGTCAGTCGCGCGACCAGCGGGTGCTCGGGAGCCAGCACCATGAAGGTCGCCCCGAACAGGGTGTCCGGGCGGGTGGTGAAGACGCGCAGCGTGTCGCCCCCGGGCTGGTGAGCGTCGGGCGCCACCTCGAAGTCGATCTCGGCCCCTTCGGACCGACCGATCCAGTTGGTCTGCATGACCTTGACCGGCTCGGGCCAGTCGATCCCGGAGAAATCGAGGAGCTCATCCGCGTAGCGGGTCGTGCGCAGGAACCATTGCTCCAGGTCGCGCTTCTCGACCATGGCACCGCAGCGCCAGCAACGGCGATCGGCGCCCTCCACCTGCTCGCGAGCGAGCGTCCCGTCGTTGGGACACCAGTCGACGGCGGACATCGCCCGATAGGCGAGGCCTGCCTCGAGGAAGCGCAGGAAGAGCCACTGGTTCCAGTGGTAATACGACGGATCGGCGGTCACGACCTCGGTCTTCCACGAGAAGGTCGCACCCATCGAGCGCAGCTGTCGCCGCATGGTCTCGATGTTGGACATCGTCCAGGTGAACGGGTGCCCGCCGCTCTTGATCGCGGCGTTCTCGGCCGGCAGCCCGAAGGCATCGAAGCCAATGGGAAAGAAGACGTTGTCGCCGTGCATCCGCCGGAAGCGCGCCAGCGCATCGCTGGGCGTCACGATGTACCAGTGGCCGACGTGCAGGTCGCCCGAGGGGTATGGATACATCGTCAGGAGGTAGTACTTGGGTCGAGCGTCGTCCGACAGGTCCGTGTCATCGAGGCCGAGCTCCGCCCATCGCGCCTGCCAGCGCGGCTCGATGGCCGTCGGGTCGTAGCGCTCGATCCGGATGCGACTGTGGGCGGTCTCGGTCACGTGCGTCCTCGGAGACAGACCACCCCCCGCCGCGCCGGCGAGGGGTGAGGGATTCGCGGTCTCGTCGCGGTGGTGGAGCTACGGGGACTCGAACCCCGGACCCCCTGCATGCCATGCAGGTGCTCTTCCAGCTGAGCTATAGCCCCACGGAAGGCGGAGTGTAGCAGAGGGTCAGGCGGCACTCGGCCGGCGTTCGGCCGGCTGTCGCGACCGGCGTTCGGCCGGCTGTCGCGGCCGGCGGCCTACGGCTCGATGGTCAGCGGATGATCGTAGTAGGGCCCAATATTCCGGCTAGGCTTATCTTCGGGAGAACGACAGCCATAACGGGCTTGTTGCACCGACTCGCCACGCTCAAGACCTCTGGCCGGAGCGTGAAGGACCTCCCGAATCGACCACAACCGGCTCCGATCCCACAGGGATAAGACTCGCAGGAATATCCCACCGCGGAACGAGCGTGCCCCACCGAGCGCACCCCGCCGAGCATCGCCCCGCATCAGCATCGCCGCGCCGGTCGGCATGCACCCGGAAGTGCTGGTCATCGCCCAAGGCGACGTGGCACCATCGCGCCATGCCCGCCTTCGACCTGCTCATCCACAGCGGGACCGTCATCGACCGCAGCGGCGCTCAACGGCCGTCCAGGCGATCCTGGACGGCCGTGACGGGCGAGCGGCCCGGCCGGCTGCTGAGGGGCACATGACCAACCGGTCCGCCGTCACGGCCACCGAAACCGCGGCAATCGCGCGCCTCGCCGGCGGTCCCATCGCGTACATCCTCCGTCGCTCCCCCAGGTCTCGGGGCCTCCGGGTTGTCATCCACCCTGACCGCGGCATCGTGGTGACGGTACCGTCGCCGGGCCGACGCGGCTGGGCGGATCCCGAGCGCCAGATCCGGGCCTTTCTCGTGGAGCGCGAGCCCTGGCTCCGCCGTCACCTCGAACGGCACGCTCACGATCGAGCTGAGCTCGCGGCCCGGGGCGGTCTCAATGATGGGGCGACGATCCGCTTCCGCGGCGACCTGCATCGATTGCGGCTCCGGCTGGCTCGGCCAGGCGCCCGCCGGTCAAGTGCAGAGCGGGTCGGTGGGCCCGACGAGGACGAGCTCATCGTCCGAGTCGCGCCGGCGGACCGGCGTCCGGTCGCGGACGTCCTGGAAGCGTGGCTGAAGACCTGCGCCCGTGCCGCCATTGAGCGTGAGATCGGCCGGCACGCCACGGCCTTGGACGTCGAGCCTGTCGCGGTCAACGTTCGCGACCAGCGGACGCGCTGGGGAAGTGCCTCACGTCAGGGCCGGCTCGCGTTCTCCTGGCGGCTGATCCTCGCCCCGCCGGAAGCGCTCCAGACCGTCGTCATCCACGAGCTGGCACATCTGCGGGTGTTCGGTCACGGGCCGCGCTTCTGGGCTGTCGTTGCCTCCCAACGCCCGGATCACGCGGTCTGGAGGCGATGGCTGCGCGATCATTCGACCGAGCTCCACGGTGCCCTCCGCGAGGCGCCAGCGGGACTAGGGCCAGCGGTCTAGCCATGGGACATTCGCCTAGTATTCGTTGACGAGTGGCTGCCGTAACGTGGCACGGGTGGAGATGGCGGCGCCCTCAAATCACCTTCCGACCAGTCGCGGCTGGCGTGCCCTGTGGGCGCGGATGACGGTCCGCGGCCTCCTGAGCACAGGACTACCCCTGGTCGGGTTTCTGATGCTCCTCAGCGCGATCAACGCGGGCGGCCATGTCGTGCTCTGGGAGAACGCCCACTGGACGGTAGCCGGTCTGCTGGCTGCCGCCGTTGCCGCGGTGGGTGCCCATCGCACCTCTGGCGTGGAACGATGGCTACGGGGCCTGGTCGCGCTTGGCGCCGCCTCCTGGGTCGTTGGGCAACTGAGTTGGGACGTTCAGACCGGATTGGGCTACTTCAACGTGCCCGCGCCCTCCGACATTGGCTTCCTCTGCCTGGTCCTGCCAGTGTTCGTTGCCCTCGTCCTTGCCGTTCACGGCCGCATGCCCCGCGCCGAGGAGCTGGCCGTCTACCTGGACGCAGCCGCGATCTTCCTGGTGATCAGTGCGGCAATCCTGGCGGCCTACGGCGATCAGCTTGTTGACCATGGGATCCTCGTCGCGGCGGTGACCGTTGCCTACCCGGTCCTGCACCTCGCCACCGCTGGCGCCGGTTTCGTTTCCCTGCTGGCCACCCGGGCGGCCCTCCGCTTCGGCGGGGGCTATCTCCTCCTTGCCGGGTTCGCGGTGTTGGGGTTCGCCTGGGTTGCGTGGCTGGGCCAGGCGCTCGTCGCTCTACCGCCCGCGGGGAGCTTCATGAACTACGCCTTCTCGATCGGCATCATCGGCGTCGGTATCGGCGGTACGAGCTGGCGGTTCGAGGTGGCGGAGCCGGAAGGGTCTCGTCGGGCCGCCGCGATCGTTCACGGCGCTCTTCCACTCGTAGCACTCCTCGGGAGTGCCATGCTGATCGTCGTCCGTCACCTCAGCACACCCAGGATCGGGCTGGTCGATCTCGCGGCGCTCGGCGTGATTCTCCTCGCGGGTCTCCGGCAGACCCTCCTGGTCCACGAGCGAGGGCGGCTTCTTGATGATTCTGGACGCGCGCGGGGTGAGCTCGAGGACGCCCTCCTCCAGCGAGCCGAGGCGGATACGCGATACCGGGTGCTCGTCGAGCGCGTCCCGGCCGCGGTTTACATCGACGTCGCGGACATGGACGTTTCCGACGGTGGCCACCTCGCCTACATGAGTCCCCAGATCGAGTCGATCCTCGGTCATCCTCCGGAGGCGTTCATCGCCGATCCGGAGCTATGGCCCGGGCTGATTCATCCGGACGATCGTGAGGCGGCCCTTGCCGCCTACCACGAGCATTGGGCGACCGAGCGGCCTCTGCGAGCCGACTATCGGATGATCGCCCGGAACGGCGCGATCGTTTGGGTTCACGACGAGGCCTACTCGATGACCGAAGGCCCGGCCGGAGGCCGGCGCGTGTCCCAGGGTCTGCTCGTCGATACGACCGAGCAGAAGCGGCTCGAGGAGCAGCTCCTGCATGATGCCCTGCACGACCCGCTGACCGGGTTGGCAAACCGGGTCCTGTTCCGCGACCACGTCGAGCGCGCCCTGGCGGCCAGGCGGCGGCGCCGGACGAAGGTCGCGATCCTCTTTCTCGACATCGACGACTTCAAGGTGATCAACGATTCGCTCGGTCATCGTGCCGGCGACTGTCTCTTGAACGAGGTGGCGAAGCGCCTGTATGGTGCCATCCGCGGAGGCGATATCGCGGCACGGCAGGGAGGGGACGAGTTCACGATCCTGCTCGATCGTGTTCAGGACGCCCAGGATGCGATGGCCTCGGCCGAACGGCTCGCCGCTGAGCTGCGACGGCCAATCGAGCTCGAAGGTCGCTCGATCGTCATCGCGGTGAGCATTGGGATCGCCCTGGCGAGCAACGTTGAAACCGACGCGGACGACCTGCTCGCGCATGCCGATGCCGCAATGTATGCGGCGAAAGCACAGGGCAAGGCACGTTACGCGGTTTTCGATCCATCGATGCGTGTTCGGGCGAGAAGTCGGCTCCAGATGGAGGCCGAGCTTCGCGTGGCCATCGACGAGGACTCGTTCGAGATCCACTACCAGCCGATCGTCCAGCTGGCATCGAACCGAATCGTCGGCTTCGAGGCGCTCGTGCGCTGGCGACATCCGACGCAAGGCCTGGTTCAACCGAACGAGTTCATCCCGCTGGCCGAAGAAACCGGACTCATCGTCCCGCTCGGACGGCTGGTGACCGCTTCCGCGTGTCGTCAGCTGCGGACATTCATGGAGACGGGCGTCGGCCACGGGGGCCTGACGATGAGCGTCAACGTGTCGCCACGCCAGGCGATCGAACCGGGCTTCACCGCGGAGATCGCCGGGATCCTGGAGGCGACCGGGCTCGAGCCATCCTCACTAGTTCTCGAGATCACCGAGTCGCTGATGCTTCACGAGTCCGCCATCACGGACGGGTCGCTTCGCCAGCTGAGCGACATGGGCGTCCAGCTCGTCGTCGACGACTTCGGGACCGGCTTCTCGGCACTCGAGTACTTCAAGCGTTTTGCCGTCCAGGGCCTGAAGATCGATCGATCGTTCGTGAGCGGTCTGGGGAAGTCGCGCGAAGACACGGCCATCGTGACGGCGACGCTCGCCTTCGCTTCAGCGCTCGGTCTGTCGGTCACCGCCGAGGGAGTTGATACAACCGACCAGCTCGACCGCCTCAAGGCGCTTGGCTGCCAGCTGGCTCAGGGATTCCTGTTTGCGCGGCCGATCCCGGCCGCGAGCGTGCCGGCCCTTCTTGAAGAGGCGTCGGCACTTGCGCATCTCTCGGGCGGTTGGGCTGCCTAGCCCTGGTGGGCCGCCTAGCCCGATTGGCCGAGGGTGCCCGACCTCGGAGCGTCCGATCGTGGACCTCACCGCCCCCGAACCGAGCGTGGACGCCGGCCTCGAGCGGTGCCAAGATGCCCGGCACGCCGGGGTCATCGAACGGCGATAGCCGAAGCGCGCCATCGCCCCGCGGAGGAGAGCCGTTGTGCCAAACCCCCAGCAGCTCGAGGTCGCGGCTCACAGCCTGATCGCGGTCCTCGGCCTCTGGCTGGGGTTGACGGTGTTCACGAGGTCCCGGGCACTCGCGGCCCGAGTCTTCACGTTCCTGTCAGTGGCGCTCGTCGTATGGAGCTGCGCCATCATCCTGCAGCGCCTGTCGAGCTCCGTCCCCGCTGTCCACATCGGACGTGCGATCGAGGAGACGGCGGCGGCGCTGATCGTTCCAGCGACCGCTCACCTGTCACTGGCGATCGCGACCGAAGGTCACCCGACCGTTGGGCGGCGGCGCGCGATCGGCATTCTGTACGTGCTGAGCATGCTCTTCGCCCTTCCGGGGATCGTGAATCCGGCCGCTCCGATCCAGCTCGTTTCGCCGAACCTGAGCGTGGGGCCGGTGCCCGGCGCCCTGCTCGGCTGGGCTTGGGTGGCGTATCGCCTGGGGACGCTGTCGATCGGCGCGGCCTGGTTGCTCCAGGCGCTTCGAGGGACGCCGCGGGCGGATCCCCGCCGGCGCCAGCTTGGGGTCACGCTGGCGACCGTCGTGGTGGCGGCGGTCGGCGGCGCCATCAGGTTCCTGCCTCTGGTGGGCGACACGGATCCTTGGATCGGGATCTCACTTGTCGCCGTGGCGATGGTCCTCGCTGCGGCAGCCGTCCTCCCCGCCGGCGTCTTTTTCGCGCCCGAGGTCGCGGGTAAGGCATTCTGGACGTCAATCGCGCTTGGATTGGGCATCTTCCTGCTGGTCGGTGCGCTGGTGGCGGTCGACACGGCCAGCCGCAGGCTGCTCGGCCTGGATCTTCCGCTCCTCACGGCCATGGCCCTCGTGGTCACGATCGCCGTGTATGAACCGGCGGCGACATGGCTTCGCGTCCGGCTGCGCGACCGTTCGCCACGAGCGATCGCCCGCACGCGCCTCCTGCGGGCCCTCGGCCAGTCGACCCTCACGGCGCAGGCCGCCGACGCGGGCGTTCAGCCAGCCCTGACCCGACTCACCCGTGCGCTGGACCTCGCCGGTGCGGTCGTCGTCCGCGAAGACGGCACGATCGCGGCATCGGAAGGAATCGTGCCGGACGCATCTGACCTGCCGGCCACCGCGCTGATCGCCGGAGAGGAGGTGATCGGCGAGTTGCGGGTGGGTCCCACTCGTTCGGGCCGGCCGCTCACTCCGCGCGACGAGGAATTGGTTCGACTGTCGGCCGTCTATCTCGCGTCGGCGCTGCGGACCGGTCGACGGGAGGACCAGCAGGCGGAAGCGTTGAGCGACCTGTCCGAGGACCGTGCCCACCTGGACTCGACCGCGTCCACACTCCATGCGGCCCTGCTCCAGCGCGCCTCGGCGCTGCCCGGCCTGCACGTGTTCGCGCTGGGGACGCTGCGGGTCGAACGTGGCGATGAGCGGATCCAGCGCTGGGGAGGTGAGAAGGCCGGCACGCGCCAGGCCCAGGCGCTGTTCGCATTCCTGTTCGACCGCGGTGAGCGTGGTGTCGCCAAGGATGAGGCGCTCGAGCTGATCTGGCCGGATACCGACCTGGAGCGGGCGGACCTGGCGTTCCATCGCACGCTCGGCGGTCTGCGCCACACGCTCGATCAGGATGGCCGGAGCGGCAGGCAGGTGATCCGGTTCTACAACGACCGATATCGACTCGATCCGACGGTGATCGACTGGTCCGATGTCTCAGCGTTCCTAGCTCGCCTGGACGAGGCTCGTGCGACCGGCGATCGGGCAGGGACGCTCCGGCTGCTCGAGGCGGCCCGAGCGCTCTATCGCGGCGAGTATCTCGACGACTGCCCGTTCTACGGTGATAGCGCGCACGTCGAGGACCGTCGCGAGGCGTTGCGCGGGCGATGCGTCGATCTGCTGCTCGCCCTGGGTGAAGGCTACGAGCAGGCAGGCGACCGAGTCTCCGCCGCCGCCGCCTACCGCGACGCGCTGGCAATGACCGACGATTGTCCGCCCGCGCAGGCCGGGTTGACCCGGCTGGCGCAACACGTCTAAGCGGCAATCCGAGGCTCCGCCGAGCGCGTGGAGTCGCACCGTAGTCTGACCGTAGGGGGCGTGGCGCATGGTGTGACTGCACCCGATGGCGGTCGCGCTACATCGGTTCCGATCTGGGGATCGGGATCTCGACGGCCATCCGGTGCCGGTTTCCCGGGTTCGCGGGAGTGCCCACTTTCGCGGACCCGCGAGACGCCGGTCAGGTCGCGCGACAGGAGGGGAGTCGCGCGGCCAACCGCCGGACCCAGGCCCAAAGCCGACACTGCGCGATCCGCCCGCGATGGTGCCGCACCGACAATGGTGGGTGGTGGAGATGAGGGGACTCGAACCCCTGACCCCCGCGATGCGAACGCGGTGCTCTTCCAGCTGAGCTACATCCCCACGGGATCGCGCGGTCGCGCTGAGGCGCCGGACCGGTCGCAGAGTGTAGCACGCACCTTCGGGCGATTAACCTTCTACCCGCTGCGCCTCGAGTCGGCAGATCGCGAGCAGGTCCATGGCCCGGTCGAGATCGGTATCGGCATAAAACAGGTCTGCGACTGAAAACCGAAGGAACGACTCGAGGTCGATCGATGACGAGTCGTCCATTTGCGGGGGAGCCTGGGTGGCAGCTGGCGTCTGCGCCCGGGATGCCGTGGGGTTCGTCGCCGGCATGGCCATCGAACGGAGCCACGCCCTGACGGGCGACGGCACAAGTCGGCGCGCCACCCGGATTGGCAAGGGCCTGGCGGCCCGAACGGGTTTCGACGCGGCCGGGCGCGCGGCGGTCCCGCGCGCGACGGAGTGGCGCGCCTCCGCCTCGTTCTTTCGGCGGATTCGCTGGCGGGCCGCGTCGACCCGACGGATCTCGGTCTCATACAGCGTGGGCGTGCCGAACATGCCGCGAACCCGGACCTGCGGGAAGACTTGACCCAGAAGGTCCCGGAGCTCGGTCGCCAGGTACTCGCGGACGTGGAACCGGTTCCACGGCTTCATCCCGGGATCGAGCCGGATCGCGGCGTTCGGCGTGGCAAGGATCGCGGTCCCGCTGGGCCGGGTCACGCGCGCGATCTCCCGCAGATACGCGAGTGGGTCGGAGACGTGCTCCAGCACCTGGAAGCTGGTGACCAGGTCGAATGAATCGTCTTGAAACGGCAATTCGAACCCGCTCGTCAGCACGAATTCCGGGCGCCCGTCCCAGGCGCGCTGGTTGGCCGCCTCGATCGCGCCGGGCGAGACATCCACGCCCACCACCCGCACCGCGACCGGCACGAACCGAACTGTTCCATAGCCGGTGTTGCACCCAACGTCGAGGACGTCGCAGCCGGCGGCCTGGGCCACGGCCTCGTCGTAGGCTCGCAGATGGACCAGCCTGAGGCAGTGCTCCGCGGCCGATGCGGGCGGGGTGTCCTCGATCAGCGGGTGCTCTTCCGCCTGCAGCCGGATCGTCTCGGCGTCGACGACGCGAGGCGTCTCCGTCCTCCCCGCAGCGTCCATTCCGGCGAGTATAGGCGGGACCCGTGACGCCAGCGGCCCAGTGGACGCGACAGACGTTCGGCGGGCACGACGGACGGCTAGGCTGCCTCGATGCCCTTTGGACTCCTGACCGGCCTCGGCGCCGCCTTTTCGTGGGGCACGATGGACATCGCCAGCGCGCTCGCCAGCCGGCGGATCGGCAGCCTGCGGGTGACGGCTGCCGTCCAGCTCGTGAGCTCCGCGTGGCTTGTCCTGGCGGCACTCGCCGCGGGCATTGCGATTCCCTCGGAGCCAGGGTTTCTGGCCATGTCCGGCCTGCTCGGGTTGATCGGAGCGGGTGCCTATTTCGCCTACTTCACCGGCCTGCGGATCGGGCCGATCTCCGTCGTCAGCGGGATGGTCGCGGCCTACGGCGGCCTGACGGTCGTCCTGGCCGTCGTCGTTCGCGGCGAGTCGCTCACGATGACCCAGGCATTTGGGGCGGCGATCGCGACGATCGGCGTGATCCTGACCGGCGTCGCGTTCGGTGGCGGCCTGCGCGGCACGCGGTTCGCCGGCCCGGGCGTCGTCTTCGCGGTCGTTGCCCTCGTCCTCTTCGCGCTGATGGCCATCACGATGGACGTTGCGCTCGAGTCGGCCGGCTGGCTTCAGGTCCTGCTGCTGTCGCGGCTCGTGACCGCGGCGATCTCGATCGCGGCGGTCGTCGGGGTGACCATCGCCGGCCGTCGCGCTTCGATCTCGACGCCCGACATGGACCCGGTCCGCGCCCGTCGCGTTGTCGTTATGCTTCTGCTGGCGGGCAGCCTGGACGTGGCGGGACTCGTCTCGTTCGCGATCGGCCTCACCAGCGCTCCGACGTGGATGGTCGGGCTCGCATCGTCATTTGGGCCCGCGGTCACGATTCTCGTCGCCGTCGCGCTTCTCGGCGAGCGGCTCAGGCCCGTCCAGTGGCTCGGGCTCGTGGGCGTGGCGATCGGCATGGTCACCATCGGGCTGCCCTGACACTCAGGCCGGGAGGCTGAACCAGAATCGAGTCTGCCCGTCGGCCGACTCCGCGCCGACCTCGCCGCCACCGGCTTCGACCAGCTGCTTGACGATCGCCAGCCCGATCCCGGCGCCACCGCGCGCTCGATCGCGCGACTTCTCGACTCGATAGAAGCGTTCGAAGACGCGCTCGAGGTCGTCGACGGGGATGCCGTCCCCGGTGTTGGCGATCGAGACGAGCAGGTCTGCCGGCCGGCGCTCGGCGCGCACGGTGACGGCCCCGCCGGCCGGGGTGTAGCGGGCGGCATTTGAGATGAGATTGCCCAGCACCTGGGACAGATGGTCCGGGTTGGCACGCGCGGGCAGCCGCTCGGGGAGGTCGACGACCAGGTTGAGGCCGGCGCGTTCGAGCGTCGGCTGGGCGAGGTCGAGCGCTGCTCGGACGGCCCCCGCGAGGTCGAGCTCGGTGACGTTCGGTCGGGTCGTCGCGGCGTCACCCTCGGCCAGGGCATCGAGCGAATGGGAGAGCCTGACCAGCCGCTCGGCTTCGTCCCACAGCGATTCGTAGGTGGCCCGGTCGGCGGTGATGACGCCGTCGCGGAGGGCCTCGAGATAGCCCTGCAGGTTGGTCAGCGGGGTCCGCAGCTCGTGCGCCGCGTTGGCGATGAAGTCGCGGCGTATCGCTTCCTGCTGCTCCAGGCTGGCGGCCATCTGGTTGAACGAGTCGGCGAGCGAGGCGAGCTCCTCTGGACCCTCGCGCGGAACGCGGGCGGCGTAATCGCCGGCCGCGACCCGCCGCGCAGCGGCACCGACCTCGGCCAGCGGCCGGGCGAGCATCCGCGCCATCAAGATCGCGAGGCCGATGCTGGCCAGGGCGGCCACGATGACCGCCGCGACGACGACAGTGCTGACCGATTGGTCGTACATCCGCTGGGCATGATCGGCCGATACGCCGGCCTCGGCCATGAGCGCCTTGAAGCTCTCGGCGCCGACGACCGTTACCCCGACGGCCAGGATGGCCAGGCCGACCGCGGCCGAGGCAAGTGCCGCAACGGCAATTCGCGCCGCGATGCCCCGACCGATCACGTCGCGTCTCCCGGCGTGGTCGCCGAGCCGCCGGTCGGCGCGGCGCGATAGCCGACGCCGCGAACGGTGGCGACATAGCGCGGCCGGTCGGCGTCGTCGCCGAGCTTGTCGCGCAGGCGTCCGATGTGGACGTCCACGGTCCGGTCCATCACGTCCGCCTGGTCCTGGCCATAGATCGCGTCGAGCAGCTGGTCGCGGCTGAGGACCCGACCGTCGGCCTCGAGGATCGTCTGGAGGAGACGGAATTCGACTCGGGTCAGCGGGATGGCCTGACCGTCGCGGGTCACCTCGTGACGGTCGGGATCCACGAGCAGGTCGCCGTGGCGAAGAGGCGGGCGCCCGCTCGAGGCGAATGCGGCGGAGCTCGCGGTGGGCGTCTCCGACCCGACCCGCGCGGCCGTCCGGCGCAGAATCGACTTCACGCGAAGCACCAGCTCGGCCGGCGAGAACGGCTTGGGCAGGTAGTCGTCGGCCCCGTCCTCGAGTCCGGCGATCCGATCGATGGTCGAGCCGCGGGCCGAGACGATGAGGATCGGCGTTGCTGCCGCTTCGTCGTCGCGCCGGACGGCCCGAACCACGGCTCGGCCGTCCAGCTCGGGGAGCATCAGGTCCAGGACCACGAGGGCCGGCCGATGGCGTTCGATGGCGTCGAGCGCGGCCGGGCCATCCGCGGCCGTGACCACCGTGAAGCCGTCGCGCTCAAGGTACGTGCGCACGAGCCGGACGATCTTGGCGTCGTCATCGACGACCAGGATGGGGCGGTCCGGAAGTGGCGGCACGGACGGGTGGGCGGACATCGAGAGCATCGTAGGGGAGCGATGCTAGGCGGACCTCGTGACGGGACCGTGACAGATGGCCGCGGCGGGCGGGCTGGGCGGTGGGCGGGTTGGACGCGCGGCCTTACCTGGAGCCTCCCAGACACGTTGTTCACAGCTGAGAGCTTCGCTCCATGGTTGGTGCTGCCCAGGACCCTGGCCTGGAACAGCCGCGCTCCAATCGACGAACGAACAGGGCCTCCGGCGTCAGGTGGACTCGGATCGGCGCCGATCGACGCCTGAGCCGGCAACTACACCCGGTCGCTTCGTCAGATGGCGCAGGAGCGATCCAACCGTTGGCGCGGCCTTCGGGCCCCGCAGGTCACGGCAGGCGGGGCTGCCAGGCAGGCGACCCGCTCGTGCCATCGTCCGCTATTGATGTCAGCGTGCCGCTGGCCGGATCGACGATGGCGATGGACGATCCGCGCACATCATCCGCGACGAGCAATCGGCGACCATCCGGCGACCAGGTCGGCACGGCAAAAGGACCCGGATCGCCCGAGACGCGCTTGAGGCCGGTCCCGTCGGATTCGACGGCGAAGACGCCCGGCGAAGCGGACCCGGGCGTCACGAATGCGATCGTCCCGCCAGGTGACCAGGTCGGCGCCCATCCCAGTTCTGCCACAGGCGCGATCGATCCGGAGGCGAGGTCAACGAGGAACAATCCCAACGAGGAGAACACGAGGCTCTGCCCATCGGGAGACCAGGCCGATCGAGCCGACGCAACAGCCACGTCCGTGACCTGCCTTCGGTTTCCGCCGTCGGCCGACTGCACCCAAATGTGGCTAGAGCCGCCATCCGAGACGGTCATGGCGAGCTGCTCACCATCGGGCGACCAGACTGGATTCCCGCCAGGTCCGAGCACCTTGACCCCAGACCCGTCGGCTCGGATCACAACCACGTTGGAGCCATCCGGTACGGAGGGATCTGTGACGTTTTGGCGGACGGCGATCCGCGTGCTGTCAGGGGACCACGCTGGGTCGAAGGCGTCGACCTCGTCGTGAGTGATCTGGACGAGGTTCGATCCGTCTACGTCAACCACGAAGATCTCGGATGCGCCGTTGACCGAGTCCGCAGGTGTCCCGACGAAGGCCAGCCTCCGACCGTCGGGCGACCAGGTCAATTGCGAGTAGTCGATCACGCTGGAATCAGCGAGCAGGAGCGTCTCACCGCTCGTCGCATTCGGAGCGATCGTGTAGATCGCCTCGCCCGAGCCATCGGCAGCATCCCGCACGAACGCGATCAGCCCATTCCGAACCGGAGCGAGCCAGGGCACTCCATCTTGACCCGCGGCGGCAACCCAACCCTCGATAGCGCCGAGTCGGACACGGAACCATGGGTAGCCAGACGCCTCGACGGGCCCCTCGATAATGAGCACGCGCTGACCGGGAAAGATCTTTGTCTTGTAGACGGCGGAGTCGGCGCCCCTTCCGGGTTTCGTTCGGATCACGAGTCGCCCGTCGGTGACCATCGTTGCGATCTCGCCGATCCGGATCGGACCGTTGTCGTCCGGTGCCTGGCTGGCGCTGGGCGTCAAGGTCTGTGCCGGGGCTGAGGGTTGCGTCTCGGTTGGCGTCGGTGTCGGCAGCGGCGTTGCAGTGGGGCTCGCCACTGCAACAGCCGTCGCGACCGGGGCCGACGCCAATGGCGACACGGGGGGCCTGACTTCCGACCCGCGGTTGCCGACGATGACGGCTGTCCCGCCCAGGACGACGAGGAGCGACAGGCTGGCCACTAGAAGCGGGCGCAATCCGGGTGCCCGGCGACCGCCTCGAATGGCCGCCCCTATGACGACGTCGCGGACGCGGCTCGGGGTGCCGATATCCGAGGGACGTCCCAGGATCGTTGCCGTGGCGCGCATCGCGGCCACCTGGCGGCGACAGAGCGTGCATTCCTCCAACCCATCGTGCAGCTGGGAACGTTCCGCCGGATCGAGCTCGAAGTCGATCGCCGCCGCCGCGAGCTCAAGGACCTGTCGATGATCATGCACGGCGATTGACCTCTCCGGAGAGGCGCGCCTGGACCTTCAGCCTGGCGCGCGTCAGCATCGTTCGCGTCGCCCCATGGGTGCGGCCGATCATCTCGGCGATCTCCGGACCGTGAAAGCCATTGGCCGAGAGAAGCAGGCCCGTGCGCTCATCCGGGGACAGATCGGCGAGGGCGGCACTGAGCTCAGAACCGAGCTCGAGGCGGAGGTGCCGCGCCTCGGGAGTCTCAGCCACCTCGCGGGCGGCGAGAAAGGGCAGATAGCGCGTCGCGACCGTCGCCCGCCGGCCTCGGCTTGTCGCCAGGTTCGCGCAGACCCGATAGAGCCAGGCCCGGACATTGTCGGGAGGCCGGCCGGCTCGGACCTCACGGATGAGCCGGAGGAAGCTCTCCTGCACCAGGTCCTCGGCGGCCGTGCCGCTGTGCGTGATCCCGAGCGCGAATCCGTAGAGGGCTCGCTCTAGCGAATCGTAGGCCGCGGAGACGATGTCCACGACGTTCGGGCGATCTGCCGCGTGCGATCGCACATCCCCGAACACGACGTTGGCACCGGTAGCGGTCTCAGGCACGGGCCCATGACGTTCATCACTGCCTGGTGTTACATCGTCCGATTCCCCCGGCCGCTGATTGAGCAAGCGGCCACCCTCCTCGGACGGTATCGCCGGTGGCTATCTCGCCTGGCGAGCCGTGCGTACCAGTCTCGACCGGGATCGGATCGTGTCAAGCGTCAGGATGAGCCTGGATCGATCCCCTCGAAGCAATCGAGACTGGTGACGACGAAGGTCGTACGGCACTGGAACCGGGGTAATCCTCCCCGTCGCCAGGTGTCCACGCGCCGTCACCGCTCCTTCCCTCCCGGCAGTCCCCGCTCAGCGGAAGCACGCCGTACTCGGCAAGGCGCTCGAAGTAGGTCGCCGCCGCATCGAGATCGGTGCGGAAGCGATACGCAGCGACGCGGGCCACGTCGCTTGTGTTCGGACTGCATTCCACCCCGGCGATGGCGCGCGGCGGGAGATCGACTCGCCGGGGCGCGCAGGCCACTCGGGCATCGGCCCGGATGGTGGCCAAGAAGTCTGCCTTGACGTCCGAGTACGTCGACGGGTGCGCCGGAGTAGGCGTGACGATGCCGGTCGGGCTCTCGAACGGTTGTGGCGAGGTTTCATCCGGGAACATCGGCCAGAGCGAGAAGGAGTAGATCATGCCGTCGTCCGGTCCGACGAGGTATAGCCCCTCGACCCCGCCGGCGATGTTCGAAAGGTTCAGCAAGGCTGCCTCCTCGGGTGACATGACCCGGGCCCAAGCGCCGCGCGGGATCGCCGGAAAGGCCTGGAACACAGGCGATAGCGCAGCCGCCGGCGGCAAGAACTCTTCGCGAGCGATGGCCGGCCACGACCAGGCGGCGGCACCGGTGTCAGGCACGGATCCCGCCTTGGAGAGGAGACCCCAGTAGCGGTCGGGCGCCCAGGCCTGCGTCGGGAGGCTGCCTCCGCGGCCGAAGTTACCGAGGTGGGCGGCGAGTGCCTCGAAGGCGTCTCGCGCACGCGCGTCGGGACCAACGTTCTCCGACCCGGGCGAGTCGACCTCGACACGTTTGTCGAGACCGCCGGCGCGCACCGAGAAGAGTTGGAAACTGAGGTCGTCGGCGGCGTCCGATCCATACTGCTCTCTGGCGATGCCGAGACCGCCCTCCAGGAGGGCGAATCGCAGGAGCGACTGGATCTGCTTCTCGCTCAGGCGAGCGATCCTGGACGGGTTGGCGCGGATGACCGAGCCCTCGGCCGGGGGTGGCTCCGATCGATAGTTCCAGAAAATGACGGTTCCGTCGCCGTAGAGGGTGAATACCGGCCCTGGCCTGAACCATCCCCCGATGAGCTCAACTTCCGGACAGTCGAGGGTACATTCCTCGCGGTTAGGGTAGCTGTCGAACCGGAGCACGACGTCCGTCGGACCGGTCGCATGCTCGATCCCGGCGATGGGCGTGGCAGCTGGGCTGACGACCGGTAGCGAGGACGCCAGGACCGGGGGCCGGCTCGGGGGAGATGACGCGCAGGCAGCCACCAGCAGTCCCACCACGATCTTGGTCGCCGCTGGCAATAGCGAGGAGCGCATCCCAAGTCCTCCTGCCGTGGCCGCGGCGCCGACGGCAATGACCCGGCGCCACCGCTTCATCCGCGGGCTACCGCTCCTTCGAGGACTGCGTGTGTGAGG
>CAYLSK010000023.1:0-221 GCA_964385975.1 uncultured Anaerolineaceae bacterium
GGCGCCCGAGTCCGCACGCACCCGACGCCGAACTCTGGCGCAGCTACGCCGCGAACTGGGACGGATCCGCTCGCGGGACTTCTTCCCCTCGCCAATAGGTAAGCGATCCCAGGCTGCGATCGAAGGACTCGCAACCAGCCTGGAGGTCGCGTCATGAGGTGGGCGACCCGACGCGGATGTCACGTCGACCGCGCCGCCTGTGCCTGGCTGATCGGGCGGTT